>JBAUIA010000149.1:0-23848 GCA_049680565.1 Phototrophicaceae bacterium | reverse complement strand
TACGCTGGATTATTGCCTGTGCTTGCACCACAAAATACACAAATTCGTCTCACGTTGTTTGCTCCTAGGGTCACAATTTGTAACACTATATGGCTTGTGAGAATTTTCGCAAGGTGGAGTTTGTTATCATGCTGTTTAATCGTGGTTCAAAACTGATAATCTGACACGCTTGGATGTTCTCAATGTTGAATATCGCCCTTTAGATGTGGGTAGAATTTAAGGCAATAAACCCTTGTTACTTTGTTATCAACTATCAGTTGGGCGTTTATAGTAAGAAATATTGTTATAATTCACTGTTTTCTCATAGACTTCTTGCCATCCATTATTTTTAAGCTCTTACCGAATAACTTGAGCTTCTTTAGGATTTTTTTCACCAAGATTCTCGGTTTGTTCATCGCTGTGGCTATAGGTATCAAGCCTGACATAAACCATATTTTTGTTTCTTGTTCTTTCGATGGTTAAACGGCAATATTCCCAACCTATTTCGCGCGCATCTTTATTGTTGAAGGTTGCCCAAGCAGGTTCTGAGTCTGATTTCCATGTAGATGACTGGTTACTACGAAAGATGAAAACAAAAGCGACAATCAATATAATGACTATAATAACGGGTAAGAATCCCATAAAAAATCCTTTGATATGTGTGATATGAATAAGTGAGATTATTTAGAAAGAGTATATAGCTGGTATCAGTCCCACACAAATCGAAGTACAGGGATAGCCAAACTGAACTATCCCTAAAAATTTTACTCAACCCAACCTAAGCCGATGCGTCCACGATCTTTATCAATCGAGAGAATTTCGACATCAATCACATCGCCTAAGCTAACGCTTTCTCCGCGTGGGAATTTGCTAATATGCAATAAGCCATCTTGCTTGACCCCAATATCAACAAATGCGCCAAAATCGACCACATTTCGCACTGTGCCTTTGAGTACCATGCCCGTTTTGAGGTCACTCATGCTGAGGACATCACTCCGTAGTAGCGGTGGGTCAACATCTTCACGCGGATCACGTCCCGGACGCACGAGTTGCTCTAAAATATCCGCGAGTGTGAGTTCCCCCGCATCAAGGTCTTTCGCTAATGTGCGGATTGGTGTTGCTTGTGTTAATTGGCTGATGGCTTGCTCTTTATCGGAGGGAGGCGCATCAGGGGCAATATCGGCTAATTCTAAAATGGTCTGTGCAATATGATAACTTTCAGGATGAATTGCGCTCTCATCAAGTGGGTTTTTACCATCTCGCACACGCAAAAATCCTGCCGATTGCTCGAATGATTTTTCGCCCATACCACTGACAGCCATCAAGGCTTGTCGGCTATTGAACGCGCCTTTTTTATTGCGCTGACTCACAATATTTTTAGCTAATTTTGCACCAATGCCAGCCACATATTGCAACAGGGCAGGTGAGGCGGTATTGACATCAACACCGACTTGATTCACAACACTTTCAACAACGGCATCGAGCGTATTGGATAACTCAGTTTGATTGACATCATGCTGATATAAGCCGACACCGATACTTTGTGGATCAATTTTAACCAGTTCCGCGAGCGGGTCTTGAATGCGCCGTGCAATGCTAACTGCGCCACGAATACTCACATCAAGATCAGGCAATTCTTCACGGGCAAGCGGACTCGCGCTATAGACACTTGCACCAGCTTCATTGACAATCACATAATGCACGCCTGTGGTTTCGCGTGTGATTTCTGCAATCAATTGTTCGGTTTCACGCGAGGCTGTGCCATTACCAATCGCAATGATGCTCACACGATACTGATGAATCATATCCATGAGATCGTCTTTGGCATCACGCCAATGATTTTGCGGACTATGCGGATATACTGTCGCAATATCTAATAATTTACCGCGTCCATCGACCACCGCAATTTTGCACCCCGTGCGATAGGCAGGGTCAACACCCATCACAATTTGTTGCTCAAGTGGCGGTTGTTGTAGCAAGTTCCGCAAATTATCCGCAAAAACACGAATCGCATGGGCTTCCGCAATATCCGATAAATGCCGACGGACATCACGTTCTATCGCAGGGAGTAAGAGGCGCTTCACACCATCTTCAATGGCATCCACTAAATGTTGATACCAACCAGAACGCTGATTCGGACGATACGCATCATAAATTGGATCACGCCAATCACGCTCGGATGTCTCTATTTTGACACGTAATATTTTTTCGTTTTCACCACGATTAATTGCCAATGTTTGATGGGGTTTGACATAAGGTACGCGCTGGCTGAAATCATAATAGGTTTTAAAAATCGCTTTGGGGTCATCGGCATTTTTTACAACTGTGCTAATCAATGTGCCGTATTGTAAGGCTTTCTCACGCACAATACCCCGTATCTCTGCATCATCAGTCACGACTTCGGCAACAATATCGCGTGCGCCTTGGAGAGCCTCGTCTACTGTTGGTACATCATCAGATAAAAACTCGCGTGCGATTGCTTGCGGTGATTGCCCACTTTGGGATTGCCCTAAAATACGATTTGCAAGCGGCTCTAAGCCTTTTTCACGCGCCACTTGAGCGCGAGTACGCCGTTTTTGTTTATAGGGTTGGTATAAATCTTCGAGTTCAGTTAAAGATTCTGCATCATCAATTTTGGTCTGTAAATCAGGGGTGAGTTTACCTTGTTCCGTGATGGATTTGATAATCGTATCACGGCGGTCATCGACTTGCCGAAAGCGTGTGACTGTGCCTTCAATTTCACGAATTTGAAATTCATCTAAGTTAAAGGTTTGCTCTTTACGATACCGCGCAATGAATGGCACGGTGTTACCATCATCCAGTAATTTAATGGTGGATGCGACTTGTTGTGGTTTGACATTCAGTAATTGCGCGATTTTAGCATTGTAATTGCGTTCCATGATCGTATACTCACTTATGACAAATGAACTGTCTATTTTAGGAGCGTCACATCTGCAATAACACCCTTGATTTCGGATTGTGATAAGACGGACTCATCGCAAATGCTGTAAGACACATAATACGTCATATGTGAAATAAATACACATAAATTACGCACAAGAAAGTAATTTTGCCACGATGGCACGAAGAACACAAAGAAAAACAGATAAAAGAACACTATTTTTAACTTTATCTGCCTAGCTGATTATTGTTTCACATACAGTGTAATATGCTATTTCTCTATGAACTTTGTGAAAAATATCACATAGTGGGCAAAAATGATGTAAAATATACTCATCTTAGTCCGCAAAAATGAGGGAAAATGTTGATATTATGTTCCGTATAAGCAGGTTTAAATTGATCGTCATTATGTTATTGGCACTGGTTGGTGTGATGCCATCTTTGGTTAGCGCTCATGTTAAATGGTTTGCTGACTTTAGCTTCTTGGATGCGCCATTAGGGTTTCAAGAGGCTTTAACACCGCTATTTATTGGTTTTGTGATTGCAAGCGCTATCGCTATGACAGCCACTGTTTTCATTGATACCAAACTGGAAGAACTCACACTCTATAAACAAGTGCGTGAATGGCTGAATAGTCACCGTCAACAAGGCACATTAATTCTGCGGATTGCAATGGGTGCAACCTTTTTGCTCAGTTGGCAAGCCGATACCTTACTTGCGCCATATCTTGAAGCACAAGCATGGATAGGGTGGGTGCAATTCATCTTCGTGTTATTGCTGTTATTCCCACAAACAACGCCATTGGCTGGAGCAGGTACAATTGCCTTATGGTTGATCGGTGTACAACAATTTGGCATTTTCTATATGTTAGATTACATTGCCTTTGTCGGTATTGGTACATGGCTATTATTGAGCCAAGCAAAAACTGAAAGTATCCGTGAATTGGGGATTCCTGCGCTCTATTTCACCGTTGGATTTGCTCTAGCATGGCTTTCAATGGAGAAGATCATCTATCCGCAATGGGGTTACGAAATCTTAGAACAAGTGCCACAATTGACACTGGGCTTTCCACCTGAATTTTTCTTGCTCGGTGCTGCTTTCGTTGAATTTACATTGGGCTATTTGCTGATAATCGGCTTGCTTGGACGCCCTCTCAGCTTAGTGATTACACTGGTATTCTTCACCACAACCTTGGTGTTCGGCAAGGTCGAGATTATCGGTCATACACATCTGCATGCTGCTTTATTGGTATTCTTGCTCTATGGACCGGGTAAGCATTATCCTGCACCGATTGATATTCACCGTAAAATTAGTTGGCGGATGGCATTTGCAGCCGTCAATTATGTAATTTTGGCATTTTTATTCTTGGGGATGTTCACGATTGGCGCACGCTCAACCTATCAACATGCGGTTAGTGAAATGGTGACAGCAGACGATATTGCTGCTTGTGAAAATGCAGACATCGGCACAACGGTTCTCATCAATGGGCAAGATGTCCCGTGTGAGATTGTGCAGTCGATACCGAATCGAGAGTAAATACAAAACTGCCTCCCTCAAATAGATTGGGGGAGGCAGCTTATACGGTATGCTTTCGCCAAATCAAATCATTTGAAAGATGACTGCAATAAATGGCACGATAGATAAGCCCCCTAAAAAGAGCGCGAGTGCTGCATTTTGTTCTTCGATGAGTTCGCGCTGAATATAGCGATAGGTACTTTCTTCGTTTTCGACACCCATGACTCGATGGGCGATTTCAAAACTAATCCATGTCAGCAAGCCACCAATGAATAATGCCATAATAATCCACCCTGTGCTTACAATCCATGAGGGTTCAACATAGGTGGGGTCGTTTGCTGAAAAACCATCACTGGTAAAAATGCCAATGAATAAGGCAACCGCTAATGAAATGATGAAAAAACAAGCACCAATTGCAGGATTTTGAACCACTTCAATTTCATGGATTAATTTTTTAGGAGGCAAGCCTAACCATCTCATGATGAAAATGCTGACCAATTGTGAAATGATCGTTGCTGCGATTGTCCAAACGATGGCACTCGTAACGATGATAGATGCTTCTGTCATAGCGTACTCCTCTTTTGAAATTGATAGCGTGATGCTGAATAAATATAAATATCTTGATTGTTATAATAATAGGTATGTAGTGTTCGCCAATGAATGACATCTGGACGTATATCCCACTGAATGCGCGTTATGGGTTGCAGTGTATTAATCGTTGGGAACGTATAGGCAATTTCATGGTCGTTTGATTGCCATTGTAATTGATTGCTCATCCAGACTGCTACATTATAATGGGCTGTTGATAGGTAATGATCGCTCAAATCATCAAATGAATGCTGATAAATGGTAGTATCATCAGGCAAGGTCGCACAGGCGAGCATTTCTTCCATCACAAAATGTCCATCATGGCTTAATTGCACGCGATGACTCTCCCCGATAATGACAAAATTGATGCACCAGTTGTCAATCGTTATAGCACGCGAAACAAGCGCCGTTGTTTCTGGTAGGGTATCACTATGGCATACCGCCAATATTAAGTCATGCGGACGTTGGATGATGGGTTTCAATGGTTTCAACATGCCTCCATTGTAGAGGCAAATTGAATTTTAAGCAGGTTCATTTCAAACGAATGATGTCATTTTCTGCAAATAACGTTCCTATATCTAATCCTAATAGATCACTTTTATACAGTTCAGGGGGTACGCTAATATCACCCAGATAAAGCTCGCCTAAGTGAGGCGCAACCGCATTATTTTTTAAGCCGATTTTAGGGAGTGCAAGTGTGAGTGTTGCCGTTGCATTGATACTCGGCTGATAAACCGTACCACTTGTGGTATCAATGCCTGATGGTGTATCGAGTGCTAAGATCGGGGCATTTGCTTGATTCGCCCATTCGATCAGTGTTTTTGCTGCACTGCGTGGCGCACCATTGAGGCTATATCCGATAATTGCATCAATGATTAAATCAGGTGTACTATTCGGTGGGTTGTGAGATACAGCAATGCCCATACGACGCACAATATCAAGTTGATGAGCAGCAATAGGCGTGAATTGTTCATTTGCTGCGGTGATAACGACTTGTACACTTGTCCCATAATTGTGTAAGCGTCTCGCACAAACTAATCCACCGCCACCATTACCGCCTGTACCTGCTAGAATAATGACATGCCTGCCTCGCGGATTGCTGCTCAAAAAGCGATGTCGTGCCAGATGTGCGAGGTTGCGCCCTGCATTTTCCATCATTTGAATGAGTTCAATGTGGAAATCTTCAATCATCGCACGATCCACTTCAATCATTTGCTCAGTGCTGATATACGGTACATGCTCTTTATAAATGGGATATTCCATCAGTTTATATCCTAACGTTTTTCAACGACTTGCAAGGTTTGTCTTAATTTGATGAGGCTATTGGGTGGGAAGTAACCTTTGTTAAGCGATACCATCGGATAAACCCATGTCCCTGCGCCAATCACACAACCGGGATTGAGGACACAATTACAACCTGTTTGTGCGCCATCCCCCAATATTGCGCCAAATTTAGCGAGTTCGGTATCGTAGACTATGCCATCTATCGTGAGGTGAATGGTGCTACGCTTGCCTGTAATGGGGTCTTTGCTGGAATTAACGGGCAGATTGCTTAATTTTGTTCCTGCGCCCAGATTGGTATCTCTGCCAAGGATACTATCACCGATATAGGCAAAGTGCGGTGCATGGGCATTTTCTAGCAAGATACTATGCTTGATTTCTGTGGTATGTCCTACAATTGCGCGGTCTGCAATGAGAACTTGTCCCCGAATGTATGCTCCTTGGCGAATCTCACAATTTTTACCAATGACAGTAGGTCCTTGAATGTAACAACCGGGGGCAATGGTTGTGCCTTCACCAATGTAAACATCCCCTTCAATGACCGTTGTAGGATGCACATCGAAAGTATGGCTATTGGGTGCAAAGTCACCATCTAATAAGGTTTGAACATAATCTTTGATATGATCAATCGCTTGCCAAACATAAGTCGTATCAGCGAATAGTGCAGCATGATCGCTTGCATTTAAATCAAAAAAATCACTTGCAGATAGCATCATTATCACTTTCTGGTTGTTCTGAATTAAAATATCCAGTATAGCGGATGATACGCGTATCCGATATTACGGTTTGATGCTATCGTTGCTTGCTAAAAATGCTATTTTGTGTTTCCTTAATAGATGACACATAACAGGGTAGAGGGCTAGAGAGATAACATGGCAGATAAACAATTTCCACCGCAAGGGTATGTTCCGACACGCTCCTTGCTGACAGGGGTGCAGGTGTATATGCCAGCCCCAACCATTGATAATTATGATAAACAGGTCGATTTTGCCTGTCCGAATTGTGGCGGTGTGCAAGCCTATAATGTATCTGATGGCGGGTTATCCTGCACATCGTGTGGCTACTATCAACCGCCACAAGGTAAGCGGGTTGGGCGCAGTGCATCTACCAATGAATTTATTACACAAGAATCTGAACAACGTAAAGCAGAGCGCCTAAAACGGCAACTTGGCACAGCTTTAGCAGCAGGCGCAGGGGTAGCCGATGAAGCGACCCAAGCAGCTTCATCCGCGACTGATGATGCGCGTTTATCTACTGCCGAAACATCCGCACTCCAAGCACAATCCTCCTCAGCGCAAGCCAGTCCTATCGCGCAAGCTCCACGCTCCGATGAATATGACTGGGGGCAAGAACGCAACGAGTTAGAATGTAACAATTGTGGCGCAACGATCCTACTTGACCCCAAATCATTGACGCATGTTTGCCCATTTTGTGGGTCAAGCAGTGTGGTACAACATGCGTTTGACCATGATAAAATGCGCCCCCGTTATCTCGTGCCATTTTTGATTGAAGCGCAACCAGCCATGCAAAATATCAAAGAATGGCTTGGCAGTAGTTGGATGACACCGTCTGATTTGCAAAAACGGGCAGGCTTAGATGAATTAACGGGCATTTATTTGCCATATTGGACATTTGATGCGACGACCTCGGCAACATGGAAAGCAGAAGTTGGACATACGCGTACCCGAACGGATAGCAAAGGTCGGACCCAAACCTATACGGTCTGGAAATGGGAAAATGGCTCAGTTCGTTTGCCGATTAATGACTTGTTGGTGGCAGGAACAGGGAAGCTCAATCAACGCTTGCTGGATGAAGTCGATCAATTCAATCTAGGCAGCTTGGTCGAATATGATCCGAGTTTTTTGGCTGGTTTTAATGCCCAAACTTATGATATTGGTTTAGATGCTGCGTGGTCAAACGGACGTGAAATTATGCGCGATCAAACAAAATCAGCCTGTTATCGCCAAGCAAGTACCAGCAAGGTGCGTAATTTTAGTATGAATCTCGATTATGCTGATGAAGTTTGGCGTTATGTCTTATTGCCTGTCTATTTGACAACTTATCAATATGATGGTGATGCCTTTAGTGTGATGGTTAATGGTCAGAGTGGCATGATTATTGGGCAACGTCCAATTGAATGGCGGAAAGTGGGTGCTGCACTGGGTGTCAGTATCATTCCATCGATTGTGATTGCACTCAGCGCTTTGTTGTTCTTTGAAGGCGAAACCGCCCAACAAGTCCTGATTGTAGCAGGTGCTTTTGCAGTTGTGGGTGCGCTGATTGCTGCATGGTTAGTTTGGTCAGCATTGAATATTAGAAAGGCAAGCTAAATCATGACAACACCCGAAACGATACAAACCACTTGGGGCTTAGACCTCTCTTCAATGGTGTGCGACCATTGCGGATGGAACTACTTAACACTCGATAATAGCGTGCGCTTATGTCCGCATTGCTCAAAAGGTAAACTTGAACCTTTCGATACGGATGATGTACGCATGACAAGCATTGCAGCGCCTGAACTGATCTTACAATATCGGGTTGGACGCGAGCAAATGACGCGCATCGTTGCTCAATTTACTGATGAAATTCCATATCCACCGCACGACCTCAATGCTAGCAATCTCTCAGAACGGATTCAGCGCGTATTTTTGCCGATGTGGTTGGTGGATGGTGCTGTGCAAGCGGATTGGCAAGCGCAAGCAGGCTATGATTACGAGGTTGAAAGCCATAAAAGTAGCTATAACAATGGACAATGGCGCTCACAAAAAGTGACCGAAACACGGGTCGAATGGGAGGAGCGGATTGGGAAATTGTCACGTCATTACGATAATATCAGCGCCCCTGCATTGGATGAACACGCACAACTCATGCGCCAACTGGGTCGTTATGATATTAAACAAGCTGAATCATATGCTAAAGATGCGCTCCGCACAGCACTGATTCGCTTACCTAATCGCTCAACCGATGATGCCTTCATCGAAGCCCAAGAAGGCTTTCGCTTGCGTGCTGCCGAGGATGTCAAACAAGCCACAGAATCCGAAAATATTCGTAATTTCCGTTGGCAAGCGACCTATGACGACTTGCATTGGACACAGCTTTTACTACCGGTATATATGAGCTTTTATCAAGATGATGAAGGCGAACGGCGTGTGGTTATCATCAATGGTTATAGTGGACAATCCTTTGGTGAACGACGTGGCTCAATGCGACGCGCACAACGCTTAATGTTCATGGGATTAGCCTTTACAGCTATCGTTGCTATTATCGCCGTGATTGTTGTACTCAGTAACCCACAATGGGATGATTTAGCTGCGACGGCTGCCATTATTGCAGGGATTGTTGGGATTGCATCATTGATTCCTGTGGCACAAGTTTGGCGCTTTAACAACACACAAGCCGAACTGACAAATTGAGTTTTGTACGTGCTGATTCATGAGCATTATTGATCGCTGTATGGTACTATCAAGCGCAATCTATTTTTAGTCGTTAAGGATGTTTTATGGCAACAACAGATTTGATGGATCGCTACAAAAATGTGATGTTTCCTGCGGCATCACCGTATCATAAAGAGAATCCAATTATCATTGACCACGCCAAAGATCAATATATTTGGGATGTGGATGGTAAGCAATATCTCGATTTTTTCGGTGGTGTACTCACTGTTTCTGTTGGTCATTGTAATGAAGAAATCACCCAACGCACGATTGAGCAACTCCAGAAAGTACAACATACAACCACCATCTACATCAATGAAATTATGGTCAAACTCGCTGAAAAAGTGGTTGAACTAACCCCTGCGGGCTTAAATAAAGTCTACTTTACCAGTAGTGGTACAGAAGCCAACGAAACGGCTGTTTTGGCAGCACGCATGTATACAGGTCGTCCAACGATTATTACTTTACGCCATGCTTATTCTGGACGTTCTATGATGGCAATGAGCTTAACCGCGCACGGATCATGGCGACTTGGTGGGGTAGTTGATCCTTATATTAAGCATGTTCGTAATCCCTATGCGTATCGCGCACCTGTAGAAGGCATGTCCACTGATGAATTAATTGATCTTTGTGTGCAAGATTTGATCGAAACGATTGAAACCACAACCGATGGTCAGATTGCTGCTTTTATGGCAGAACCGATTCAAGGGGTGGGTGGTTTTATTGTGCCACCGCAAGATTATTTCAAACGTATTATGCCGATTATCAAAGATGCAGGTGCAGTCTTTATCTCCGATGAAGTCCAAACAGGTTGGGGACGCACAGGTGGAAAATGGTTCGGGATTGAACAATTTGGTGTCACGCCTGATATTATGACCTTTGCTAAAGGGATGGGTAACGGCTCACCGATTGGGTGTACCATCACCACGAGCGAAATTGCGGATGCTGTTCAAGGCGCTACTTTCTCGACCTTTGGCGGTAATCCTGTGACGATGGCAACTGCGCTAGCCACACTCGAATATATGGAAGCCCACGATGTCAAAACCAATGCAAGCGTGATGGGTGCAAAAATCCGTGAAAAACTAGAAGAATTTCAGAGCGAATTTCCGTTTATTGGCGATGTGCGTGGGATGGGTTTGATGCAAGCTCTCGAAATTGTCAAAATTGGGAGTAAAGAGCCTGATGGCGCATTGACCGTTGCGATTATGGATACAGCTAAAGACAAGGGCTTATTATTGGGCAAAGGTGGTTTACATAATAATGTTATCCGTATCTCACCGCATCTCAACGTAGCCGAAGCGGATGTTGATATTGCAATGGACATTCTTGCGAAAACATTAGTTGAAGTATCCAGTTAATTAGAGGTTTCACTACCCATTTAGGATATGAAAAGTCGGGCAGATGCTCGGCTTTTTTTGATTATGTTTTGCTGATATTGATCGGCTTACGCTGCTGATTTTCTTGTGTTGTTTCGTGGGTTTCTGACCATTTTTGCAAGAGCCTCGCTACATCATCAGGCATATGATAAATATAGGCAAAATCAGATCCCGGTGCAGTTGTGGGTTGGGTTGATGTTTCAATAAGGCACTTATCGCTCAAAATTGTTAAACACTCAATATCATACGGCGTGAGTCGTCGTTTACCGAGTGCTTTTGCCACTTTTGACCGTGTCAACCATGTGCTGCCTGCATCATAAATGGCTTGGATGATTTTAAGTTGATGCGGTGTTGACGCTTCCATGTGAGCATCTAGCTCATGGATGTTCATGCGTAATTGTCCTTTGTAACTTTCTTTAAAACGCACTCCTAAATGATAATAGTAGCATATCTACTATGTTAGCACGCTGTTAAGATTATATGAGAGCGCTCACACAATTGCAAGCGCTTATGAAGCATTGGTGTAAATCTGCTAAAATAAGGATATTATGGACAGAAAAGAGTAGGTCATTAGGATGAGTAAACAAGATCATCGTGAGCGCGATGAAAGTTTAAGTTTGATTTTGGCAGCCATTGCAGAGAATCCAACAGGTTTAACCCGTACACAAATTGCACGCGCCTTAAACCGTACTAAAACGCCACATCTGATTGACCTCATCGAAGGCTTGGTGGCAGATGGGTATCTAATACGGCGCGTTCGTCTATTTGGCAATGGGGTCGAGGGCTATGTCTATCTTGCACCTGATAATGTATAATAATTCTCTAAACTGTAGTGTATTGCTCTGCTTGCGCTCGCCAAGTGGTAGGGCATAAATTTCATAACCCTCATCTCAATAATTTAAGAAAGTTCAAATACACAATGTGGATATTTTTAGGGTTAGCAAGTGGTTTGCTTATGCTATTGTTTGGTGGTGATTGGCTTGTTAAAAGTGCATCTAATTTGGCAAGTTCTTTAGGTATATCGCCTCTCATTATAGGGTTAACGGTTGTTGCATTTGGAACATCAACACCTGAATTACTCGTCAGTGTGAATGCTGCTCTGAGTGGCTTGTCAGATATTGCAGTGGGTAATATTGTTGGCTCGAATATTGCAAATATCGGCTTAATTTTGGGATTGAGTGGTCTGATTTATCCCATTCAAGTTCATGTCAATCTCCTTAAACGTGAGATTCCGATCATGATTGTTGTTGCAATTGTTAGTTTTTTGATGTTTCTGGATCAATTCGTAGGACGAGTCGATGGACTGATTCTTCTGATGGGTCTCTTTGGATTTATCACTTTCATGATTGTTTCTTCTCAACGTGAAAAGGGTTCAGAAGTAGCTACTAATGAGTCAGAACAACAAGCCAAACCACCTATCGAAATAAATAGGTTATATGAAATCTTACGTTTATTGCTTGGCATTGCTGTCCTAATGTTTGGGGCGCAATTAACCGTGAATAATGCAACTGAACTTGCAAGGAGTGTCGGTATCAGTGAGTTAGTCATTGGTGTGACATTAGTTGCTGTTGGAACATCATTACCAGAATTAGTGACATCCGTTATGGCTGCCATTCGACAAGAGAGTGATATTGCCATTGGTAACGTTGTTGGATCAAATATATTCAACATTTTGGGGATATTAGGGATTACAGCGATAATTCAGCCGATTAATGTAGCGATACAAACAGTGCGTGTGGATGCGATTGTCATGATTATCTTCAGTGTACTACTAATGCCTTTTGTGCTTGACCGAAAACTAGGACGCATAGAAGCGACTTCTTTCCTAATGGCGTATATCGGATTTACCATTTATACCGTTTTCATGACTACCTAAAAATTTGCACAAGCAGATGATACGTTTAGCAGGGAGTATCCGCTCCATAGTATAAAATTTACCTGAAACAGAGGATTATTGATAACAATCTATCCCCTATTTTTATGCTATTTTGCTTGTTGCTTGCGGATTGTACGAATCGCTTTAATATAAGACGGTGCAGGGATATTTGCCATCTGGCAAGCGACTTCATCGACAGATAGCAGATCATCACCCCAAACGACTTTCCCAAATGAGATTGCCTCATCATCGGTATAGAGATGCGTGAGATCAATGACTGCGCCATCTATATATTGACCAATTGTAAAGTAAACATCGGCTAACAAATCATCGAGAGTCGCTGCTGCAAATTCGGTTTCATACTGGGCTTGCGGGAAAATCCCCAGCAGATTTTTGAGCGATGCACCTACTTGTGCGTCGTCCCCATTGACCGTATGCTGTTTCAAAGTACTGATAGATACCACGCAATCATAATCTTTAATGTATTCAGTAGCAGTCATTGTGGGGTAGATTGCTGGCTCAGTGCGCTGATTTGGATACTCGTGCATGATAAGGTTATCGGCATCGGTAATCCGCATTTCATTATCGAGTAAGTTAATAATGCCTAATTCATCAAAAATGGCTTGTGAATCTTGATTGCTAGCAATACCTTCAATCACAACAATCCGTCCCAGTGGGCTTGCACGTCGTAAACCCCGTAAAACTGAAGCCAGCACAGGCATACTCACAGGAGAATGAGGTTGCATCACTGTCCCTAAATCCACTTTGACCAGAATCCGCATGGCATCAAAGGCAGCATCAGGTGGTAAATACGCAAAAGTATTGGTGTTGGTTGATTTGACCATTGCAAGGTCTTTAAGTTTTCCCATTGTTGGTACTTTCTCTAAGCAGGATTGTTGTAAGGATTTGTTTTGACGTTTAAGGTCGGAGAAAAAATTGAATCATACGCCTTAAATCTTATAAAATTGACGATACCATTGCCATGTTTGGTATAAGCCTTCTTGTACACTGACTTTAGGAGCAAATCCTAATAAATTGCGCGCTTTCTGATTATCACAAAAAGTAATCGGCGGATCACTCAAGGGTGTCGCAACCGAGATTTTGTTAATTTCTTTGCCCGATACTTCTTCAATAATTTCTACAAAATCGGTTAAGCTAATTGGATTGCCAACGCCTAAATTAATGACCTCATAGCCCAGTGGGGTATTGAGTGCGGACATAATGCCATCAACAATATCATCAATGTATGTCCAATCACGCGATATATCACCCCCATTGAACAAGGTCATCTGCTTGCCTGTTTGGGTGGCGTGCATTAGCAATAATGGCATCATATCAGGTCGTCCAGATGGACCATACACATTGAAGAATCGTAATGTGGTCACATTCATATCATTGAGGTGATGGTATGTATGTGCCAGAATTTCGGCAGCGCGTTTGCTAGCAGGGTAGGCAGCAAGTGGTCTATCTGCGGTATCAGTTTCAATGAAGGGTAACACCTCAGTATTGCCATAAACAGAACTCGTTGAAGCAAGCACAAATTGCTCAATGTGATTTACCTTGCTGGCTTCCAGTAAATTCATTGTCCCTATTACATTCACATCCATATAGAGTGGTGTTTGTTCCATGCTGGCTCGGACGTTAGCGCGTGCGGCTAAATGTGCCACATGCGTAATATGGTAATCAGGGAAAATACGATTGATTAAGGTTGTATCGCGTACATCGCCTTCAATTACTGTTAAATTAGGGTGTTGAATCCGCTTGATGTTATTGCGCTTAATGGTGGGGTCATAATAATCATTGAAATTATCGAGGATAATGACCGTTTCACCACGCGCTAACAATGCCTGCGCGAGATGACTGCCGATAAATCCTGCACCACCTGTTACCAAATATGACATATCATTCCTTTATGGGGTATTTCTATCATGCCTTATGCGTCACCCTGCGCGATGATTGGCTCAAGAATCGCACGAATATCTTCAATTGATTCTACTTTAACTAATTGATTACGAATATGCACTGTCCCAACCTCATCAAGGGAATATTTGCTGAGTTGCTTACGCATCTGCAAACAAACAGCTTTATCACGGATGGCTGCATAATCATAATTGAGTTCAGCATATCGTAAAGCAATTTGTGCGCGTTCTGAGCGCGTGGGTTCGGGTAATATCTCGCCTGTTTCCAGATAATGCGCCATATGCTTAAAGACCCAAGGACGACCCAGCGCACCACGCCCGACCATCACCCCGTCACAGCCTGTTTGTGTTAGCATCCGTTCGGCATCTTCGGGTTGGCGCACATCACCATTGCCAATTACAGGCATATTGGGAACAGCTAACTTCACATCGCGGATAACATCCCAATCAGCCTCGCCTTGATGCCCTTGTCCTGCAAAACGCGCATGGACAGCAATCGCTTTTACACCCACTTCTTCGGCTGCTTTCGCAAATGGAATTGCTGTTACAACACCATCTTCAAAGCCACTACGCACTTTGACGGTAACAGGTACATCCACCGCATTGACTACGGCTTCAACCACTGCACGCGCGGTACAGACATCACGCATCAGGGCAGCACCACCGCCTTTTTTAGCGATTTTAGGCACCCAGCACCCCATATTAATATCAACAATGGTCGCACCATGATCGACGACAATTTTTGCAGCTTCGGCAACGACTTGTGGATTTGCACCAAATAATTGAACTGCCATCGGGTATTCATCAACTGCATCCCAAGGGAATTTTTCGAGTGAGCGTTGGCGTGTGCCTTTATTGCCAAGCAGGACACTGCTCAATACTTCTGTACAGACAACACCACAGCCACCCAGTTCACGCACAATTTGGCGAAAGGCACGGTTGCTATGTCCTGCCATTGGTGCAAGATTAATCGGTATATCGACAGTGATAGTGCCAAGTTGGTAGGGGTGAATCAAGGATTGGTGTGCAATGACCATAGTTTTCTCATTGTATTTGTTCGATCAAGCCCCATGATACACAACCTCTCGCAGACTTAAAACATGAGGTTTAATAATCGTCAGGAAATCATAGAAAATATTAACAGTGTGCGGTATGGTTAATATATAAATGCTCATATTTTGGAAATAAACTTGCATGATTACAACAAGTGGTAAATTTAAATTATTACGCGATGAAACGCAGGCTGTGATTGCACAAATGCGTACGATTCAACAAGATGCGGAAACAGATTTTGAAGCAGCCCAAGCAATGATGCAGCATCTTGGCGCACATTTAGATGCCGATGGTAAAGCTGTTTTTGGTTTTTGGACACCAATTCTCAAAGAGACAGACATCCCACCTGAGCGTGTTTTTCTTGAATTATTTACGCCAATGGATGCCATTGATTTTAGCGCTGAGTCACAAACAACACCGTTCCGCCGAGATCGTATTAATGTGTTGTTAGATGGTGAATTTGCATGGGCGGTGGTTGATGGTGTATTGGCTGGCACACGCGAAACTGTCGGTACGCTGTATCAAATGGTGTATCAATCACGCGATGGCGATTGGGTCGCCTTGCATGACCATCTTGCCTATTCGATTCCCTTTGGGGCTTTTGCACCTGCGGAATTTTATGATATGAACGCGATGTTAGATAATCGTGCGGATAAAGCCCATTTTACAGATAAACTCGATACCCAACCTGACCCTGACGGCGTAGCGCGTGTTCAATTCCCGAGCAATATTTTACAAGTGCATGTCCGTTATGCTACCGCAGCAGGATCAATTGCTGGTTTGACCCGTGTACTACAAGAAATTGCAACAAAAATTAAAGGCAATGAACCGCTATCGCCAGCCGAAGAAAATTTCTTGGCGTATGATGCCATCCAACTGATGCCGATTGAACCCATTATTGAGTATGAAGGGCAAGCACCATTTTGGCAAAGTCAAAGTGACCCCATCAGTGATGAAATTGAGGTTTTACTCACTAAGCCTGATATGAGCAACTGGGGATACGATGTTGTGATTAGTGCCTCATCCGCGATTAACCCAACGCTTTTAGAATCACGCCGTCCGCATGAATTGCTTGATCTCATCGAAGTGTGTCATACGTTTCCCACGAAACCGATTAAAGTGATGCTGGATATTGTCTATGGGCATATTGATAACCAAGCATTAGCGCTACTTAATAAGGAATATTTTGCTGGCTCGAATATGTACGGGCAAAATGTTAATTTTCTGCATCCAATGGTACGGGCTGCCTTGCTAGAAATGATGCGCCGTAAGCATAATTATGGCGTGGATGGGATTCGCGTCGATGGCGCACAAGATTTTAAATGGTGGAATCCCGAATTAGATGCCATGATTCATGATGATGATTATCTGCATCTGATGAACGATCTTGAATTAGAGGTTGCAGGAGTAAGGTATCGTCCTTGGATGATCTTTGAAGATGGTCGTCCTTGGCCTCGTGATGATTGGGAATTGGCTTCGACCTATCGGGAAGTTACAAAGCAAATGCCGAATGTTTGGCAATGGGGTCCCTTGACCTTTGCTCATAATACGCCGTTCTTGTTTACATTCTGGACGAGTAAATGGTGGCGTATCCGCGAGATGGCAAATGTTGGGCGCGAATGGATTACAGGTTGTGCCAACCATGATACCTTACGGCGTGGCTCACAAGTGCCGATTGATAGCCGTATCAATACCTATCTAGGGGCTAGCTTGCCAGAAATTATCCGTAAAGCCTATGATAATCCTGCTGCGAAATTATTCGATTATGCGATGATGCCCGGTATCCCAATGGATTTTGTAAATGGCATTTTCCGCGCACCTTGGGGTTTTATCCGCAATAATGATGATAAATACGGGGTTAAGGTTGTCAGTGAAGAAGCCCGTTGGCTGTATTGGCGTATGGATAAAATTACCTATACGCAAGCGCATGTTTTCCCACGTTTGAAAGCACTCGGATTTAATGAATTAGATAGCTTGAGACGTTTCATGGATACACTCGATCATACTGTGCAAGCGACGGGGTATTATCTGGATGCGATGGTGAGCATGATGAATAATATCTATCCGCCATTGGCTGATTACACGCTCGATGTGGCAAAACTCAAAGAGATTGCACGCGCTTTTATGGATGATGCGCATGATTTTTGTAATGTCAGCTTGTATTGGGATGCAGTAGACCCTGAACAAGCCGCCTATAATCGACAAGTTCGTGAATTTCGCCTAGATCGTCCTTGGTTGATTGATAATCTGAGCGATGCAGAAACATTAGATTATTTGCATCCGACAGATGGGGCTGCTTTGATGTACGGCTTGCGCTTATCGCCCGATGGCAAAGAGAAAATCTTGTTCCTTGCCAATATGGAAGGTGCGCCTAAAACGGTCATCCCTATTCATCTACCGATTCCTAATTTGGATGTGGATGGCTGGGAACTCGCACTCGCTACGCCTAAAACGGCGATCAATTCCGTGAGTGATAGTGTGGAATTATCAGATAGTCAAGGTGTTGTGTTCATCAAGAAGGTGTAAATGGCGGATGTGTAGACTCTGTTAAATTGCCAAAATTTTATAAAAAATTAGGCAGAATACCCAACAGCTTGCTGTGCGGATGAATGCGTGTGTTGCGAAATTAATCAGTGGTATATTATGATATTTCTGATGGTTAAACATGATGTAACAATCTGCTAGCCATTATGAAAGAATAAATATCCAAAACGCGTTGGGGCATCAACGCATACTAAGAGAGGGTTATGTCAGACTTCCACTGTGGAAGCAGACCCGTTGACCTTAAATGCCCCGTAGCTTGCTACGGGGAGTATGTCACCAGAACGAAACAATAAGGTAGGGATTTGGCATATGTCTCTCAACTCTACACGAAATTTTGTAAAGAAAGGTCTTTGTAGGGGAGCACCTTGTGCGCTCCAAAATTAAATGGGTCATATATTAATTTATAGACCATATGTTATGCGTTTAACCACGCTAGAATCGCTCGCATTAACTCGACACGATTACCCGAATATGAATGATCGGCAGCGAGGAGTTTGGTCGTTAGATGTTCAGCCTTATTTGCCTTGAGTGCATTGACAAGCGGCATGTGATGGTCAAATACTGAGGCGATTACATCACGTTTCGCACCGACAATCAGCAAGTTTTTATCACGGAGTTTTTCAGCTTGCTGATTCAAATCCCAAGTATCACGGTTGGCTTCAATTTCAGTGATGATGGCATCGGCAGTTGCTCCGTGTAAAGGCGCTAGACTACGCTCAATAAAATCCGTGAACATCGGGCGCACCATTTCAGGCTCATCGATGAGTTGTTGCGCCCATAAACCGACATTCACCCCTGATAACGAGACAGCACTATCCACAACACTATTGGCAGCCGTCATCAAAGCAGCCCATCCACCGAGGCTATGCCCAATGAGCGTAATTTTCTCAGGATCGATATTGTATTGTGTGGCATTAGCTGTAGCACGGAAGTATGCCACAACAGCTTGCACATCTTCCAAAATATGCGTGAAGCGATATGCGCCACCACTGCCCCATGATCCACGATAATGGAAAACACAACTTGCATAACCTGCGCGTCTTAAAACTTGTGCGAGGTCAATATTTTTCTCATGACCGGGGATGCCATGCAAAATAATAATTAAGGGATGAGCCGTTTCGCCAGCAGGATGATAAATAACGCCATTCAGTAGAGACTCATCAACTGTCAGTTCTAGCTCAGACATATGAGCAGGGAAGTCAGCGTCGTGGGGTGGGTCTTGAGCAATTGGGTCAAACATGGCTGCGCCTTGCACGCTATGGATATTATCAGGAGGTGATTGTAGGAGCATCTTGAAATTCATGCAATTACAAATTTCGCTAATAGCTTGCTAAGTAAAATTGTGAGGCAGTGAATCAACAGGTACAATACATAAAATAGTTGAAATGATCGTTAATGCGTTTTGAAACAATCTATGCCAGCCAATATCTTGTTAATCGCCTTGATTATGCTCGGGTGGTCGATCATATCCGCGATGATGGTGATATTATCCAACTCGATTTGAATACGGGTCAGCGTGTGATGGTCTTGCTGATTGAACGCTCGATGAATGTGAGCGATGTGCAACATTATTATGCTGAAAATACGGCAAAAGGTATTTATACGCTGATGATGGTATGGGCACCTGTTTTTCTCCCCGGTGATGGCGATATTTATCAGCTTGATGATTGGATGCAAATCTTAGTAACCTTGCATGGCGATAAAATTTATGGTTATGAAGTCGCAGGGCGTGATGCGTTTTTCTTCCCCGTACATATGAAAGGGCGCACACTCAAACGCCATATTCGCTATGGCACAATCGTTGACTACGCTTCGATTGGTGGTAGCACGGTCAATACACTCAATCCTTATATGCCGGGGCAATGGCAAGTTGGCGGATTTGGCTATGATGAACAAGGCTATCGCCACTATGCCTCCAGTGATATTGGCACAGAAAGTGATCCGATGAAGGTATATTTCGATGTTTTGGGTCTACCGCGCTATGCTGACTCACAAACGGTCAAACGTGCGTATTATACATTGGCACGCTTATATCATCCTGATGTTAACGCAGGTGTTGATGATGATAATCGCATGAAACAAATTAATGATGCTTATGCAAAAATAATGAAAGATTTTGAGGAATAATTTATGAAATACGGTGCTATTTTCCCACAATACGAAGTGGGGTCTGATATTGAAAATATTCGTAAATTCATGCTCAGTGTGGAAGCAATGGGTTATGATTATGTGCTTGCTTACGATCATGTGTTAGGCGCAAATCCTGAGCGTGATTACGAGTGGACAGGTCCTTACACCCATCAAACACAATTTCATGAAGTATTTTCACTGTTTAGTTATGCTGCTGCCATTACGACAAAATTAGAATTTGCGACAGGTATTTTGATCTTGCCACAACGCCAAACGGCATTGGTAGCCAAACAAGCGGCTCAAGTGGATTTATTCAGCAATGGACGCTTTCGTTTAGGGGTCGGTGTTGGTTGGAATCAAGTAGAATTAGAAGGCTTGGGCGAAGAATTTTCGACACGCGGACGACGCTCGGCTGAACAGGTCGAAGTATTACAGTTGCTCTGGCAAAATGAATTGGTTACATTTGATGGCGAATTTCATCATTTAGATGATGTCGGTATTAATCCGCTACCGATTCAACGTCCGATTCCTGTATGGTTCGGTGGCGGGGCAGATGCCGTCCTCAAGCGCATGGCAAAATATGGCGCTGGTTGGATGCCGGGCGGGATGGCGCTGGATCGTGTGCAACCACGCCTCGAAAAATTACACGGCTATTTAGAAGCAGAAGGGCGTAATCCTGCCGATTTTGGTATTGATCCTTTTGTTTCCTTAGCACGCATTGATGAAGATGAGCAGCTTGCTTATATTGACCAATGGCAATCACTTGGCGCAACCCATGCGAGTATCTTATCCATGCATGATGGGTTTACCACTGTTGATGAACACCTCGCCGCACTTGAAAAATTCATTAAAAAGGTAAAATAATATGATGGAACTCAAGCATGAATTGTTATATGAAGCGCACTTCGACTTGGTTGATCGTCAAATGGTTGGAACACCCAATGGACTACGTGTGATTGTGTTGGTAGGAGGTGGTTGGATCAGAAGCCCAAAATTTGGTGAGGGACAGGTTTTACCGGGGGCTGGCGATTGGTTACGTGTGCGTAATGATGGCGTGAGTGAAATTGATGTGCGGGCTACGATTAAGTTGGATGACGATAATTTATGCTTCATCACTTATGGTGGGGTGTCGCACATAGCGCCTGATGTGTATCAACGGATTCTCAAAGGCGAAGATATTGACCCATCAGCGTATTATTTTCGGGTGACACCTCGCTTTCAGACTGCATCAGAAAAATATAGTTGGTTGAATAATGTCATATGTGTTGCGAGTGGCAAAATAGCACCTTATGGTGCAGCCATTCAATATACAGGCTTTGAGATTTTATAACTGACGGTAGGCATCTTTTCTAAAATCAGATGTTATATCAATGATTAATCAAGATTTGTTATCTCGTTGGAATAAAGTTAGCATTAAACACAATTCATAGTGTCAAACGAAAGTCATTTCATGCGATTACAACATATCACTATTGTTCGCTTGGAACAGGATACCGATGCGATGCGCTCATTTTATCGTGACCTTGTCGGATTACGTGAAAAACCTGTCCCAACGAGTTTGCACCATCTCAATTTAATCTGGTTTAACATTGGCGAAGATGCGGAACTTCATATTATGGTAGAAGATACCATTGATACCGTATCAAACCGTCACTTTTGTCTTGCCGTTGATGATATTGCGCCGATTCGCCATAAAATTGAAAGGGCAGGGTATGTAACATGGGATGTTGAGGAAATTACAGGCAGACCACGCTTTTTCTCGCGTGATCCATCAGGCAATGTTCTGGAATTTACGATGATTACAGATGACTATCGTAAGCATCAATCATGATGATTGTTGTTTACTTAGTTTTCGGTTGAGCGAATTCGCTCAAGTATGCTGACCTCACTTTGTGGTATATCGTCAGGTAACCACTCACGGGCGCGGTCAGAACTCCACATAGCATAGGGGGCATTGGTAATCTGTGCTAGACCAATTAAGACTTCATCATAATTAACGCGCCATCCTACGTAATGATCCCAGCACATATCTCGATCTGCATGGATTGGTACGCCATAGGCGCTTAATTCATTGAGGACATCGTCAAATTCTTGGCGTGTAATTTGGATGGAATCGCCATGATGTGGGTCAGGATCATAATGTAGATCAAAGTAATCGGCGATTGAACGCAAGGTGAGGAAACCTGAGCGCAAAACAATTCCACCCATTGCTGCGCGTTCAACAGCTACAGATGAAGCAATAATGGCTGCTGTATCGAGTACACATCCTGCTGCGGTTAGCCAATGACGCGCTGCTTTCGGTGAACGATAAAAATTAAGTAAAACAAGCGTGGTATGTTGTTCCTCAATTTGTAAAAACCAATCTTGCCAATCTGTCCAGAGAACTTGCATTTGGTCAGGATTTTCTAGCAACTGAACATAATATAAGCGTCGAATCATCTCAGTTGGGGAGGGTGGTGTACCTGCATAGGCTTCTAATTTTGTGACCATCAATTCGCGTTGTGAAAAAGCCGAATACATTGTTGGCAAGTAACCAATCAAGAGCGCAATCAACATCATACTCAGGGCTGCTTGCGAAAATGTGAGCGCAATCACAATCAGATCATCATGAAAGGATGCGCCGAGTGTCATCAAGGATGAACCACTCAAAATAAAAGCCTCACGCACTGATAAGTCAATATCCAGCGCCCAATACATCCCTGTATACCCAATGATAATCAGAACGAGCCATATCATTGGCAGTAAGAACATCGTATAGGGCGGGTGCATGGCAAGCATATAATCTTTTTTGGCAAAAGGCATTTTTGGCTTAAAGCCAAATGATAAGATGAAATAAATTAGACGCATCACATTGGCAGTCAGTAGCGAACGATCCGCACGCGGTAAAACAAATGATCGTAGTGCAGAATTAATCGTATATAGGACGAGTATCGCGCCGAATATAAAGATGAGGATGCGTATGAGTAGTAAGATGGTCATATGGGTATCTTTAATTTATAAGCGAAAATGTAGCGTATATTGGCAATAAGATTCGGAAAGTAACTAGAAATTAGACGCTATTGTAAGGGCGTACTATAGCAAAAGGCATTGTTTCTCTAATTGCTTTCATCGGTACAGCCACAAAGGTGATTATATAAACGAAAATGATTATTAATACCGACCTCAACCCGATAAAAAATCCTTTAAATAAAAGAGCCTGTGCAAGGGAGCGACTCGTGCGCTCCCGAAAATGACTTATTTATTGGTTGACAT
>JBAUIA010000148.1:0-15321 GCA_049680565.1 Phototrophicaceae bacterium | reverse complement strand
TGGGCGTGTTGGTTTTGTCGATTGGGAAGATAGCGGACTGCGCTCACCGATGCGAACCATTGCTGGTTTGTTGTTTCATCCTAATCAAGAAGATTTATTGACATCGCAAGAGTGGCAAGCATTCTTATGCCCTTTGATGGAAAATTATCCAATAAAAACAGATGATATTCGCGCGATTTTACGAGGCTATCAAGCAATTATTCCCATAGCATGGATGAGCTTTATACTTGCGATGGGGGTACGTCGCGCACAATCAGGTAATAATGATACTTGGCTTGTGAATACCATGAATCCCAATCAACGATTTCGGCGCTATCTTGCCCACGCCCGCAATTGGGATGATGATAATTTTGAGGCTCATCTTCGTAAGTGCGATGGGATACGGTTTTTCCCAGAGTCATAAATAAGTAAGATTCGGAAAATAGACTCTCTATTGTAAGGGTATAGTCCGCCCATCCTAGTAGTTCTATTGTGTCTTTACGAGCTTTTGAGTTTATCCAAAAGCACCTAAAAAGGTGTGATTCTTCGCACGTTCTAGCTAATTATTGCGTGTTGTTTGCGCTTGCGTACATAAAATTGCACCAGAATTTTGTAACCAGCTATTGAGATCATCACTGCTGGTTGCGCCAGCTTGGGCTTGGCGTTGCATAATGCGCCCTAAGATGAACATATCACGGGCATGGAACGACCATAATCCAAAATCATCTGTCAACACGCGCTCACCATCCGCATAGAGTGCCAGTGCCATTCCAAAATTGCCATCTGTACGCGCCATGCCTGATTGCAATTTCCCTAGGGCTATACTGGCTTGCTCATCAGTATCATTGAGTGTGTTACTCGCAGTTGGGATACCAAATAAACCATCTTCAACCGTTGGATTGCCACATGATTCTAGTTGCATCACAATCGCTAGCATATCAGGGCTGATGTCTGTACCTGCTGTCCAAACGGCAATATCGGCTGCCCATTGTTGAACAGTTGGTGTGAATAGCGGTGCAAGGATGCCATTATCAATGATAGGGGCTGTATTTTGACTGATCGTAACCGTTTGGCTTGATGCGCTAAGAGGAGCGTTTGCATTGTTGTTAGGCAAAAATTGCATCGCACCAATACTTATCGGGATACCCATGATGAGCAGTGCTAGCACACCATACAATGCCATTCGATAGGTTTTAGGCAGCCGATTTTGCAAAAATTGATGACTTGTCGCCAGTATTGATAAGATGGCTTGCCAGTAGCCTGACCAGTTCAAAGCTGCGATACGTTCAACGATAATAGCAATCACAGTTAAAATAATATCGAAGATTTTGACAAATCCATCGCGTAAAACTGTAAAAACACGTAGCCCTAAACTCGGATAATGTGTATCGTCATCTGCCTGTGCTGTTTTATCACTTAGGATAGCAGATGATGTTTCAGGTTTAGCATTAGCGGTAGGTGCAACAACTGCTTTCTCAATGGCAGGCTCACTAACAACAGTCGCAACTGGCTCAGGTTTACTAAGTGGAGCTTCTGCCACTGTTTCTACAGGGGTACTTACTACGGATTCAAGCTCAATTACTGTTTCAGGCTTGCTTGTATCTGCTGCAATCGGCGCGATAGTTTCGGCGACTGGCTCAGATTCAGCATGGGTTATAGGCTCAACTGCCGATACGCTGATCTCTGTGACATCCTCAATGATTGCTGTTTCTGCTGGCGTATCTTCTGCAAGACTCCGTAAATCCATTGCATCATCACTAGACTCTTGGCTGATTAACTCGCTCATGTTCATCGTACCTACAACTACAGGTTTCAACAAAACCTTAATAAACGTTATTGAGTTAATGTTACGACAATTAATTATTAATAATAATTGAGAAAGCCTTTATGCACATTACAATATCGTTACCTTTTGTTACGGATGCTTATCAGAGGCATTTTTCGACAAGTGTTGTAATTGTACGGAACGATTTTCGCCTGTGTTTATGCTATCGGAAATTTATAATCTGCCGTATACTAAACAAACGTTCGCACATATATTCCCCGACTCAAAACTTATGAATTCACAAATCATTTCTGGCATTATTCAGTATATTTTGTTTTCTAGCCCTGATGGAGATTATACAATTCTCAAGATGGTGCCAGATGACGATTACAACATCCAAAACGAAGACGGCACAACCTCGGTAGTCGGTGATATGCCTGATACGCCGAAGGTCGGTGATGCTGTTGAATTTCAAGGCGCTTGGATTGATAATCCGCGTTATGGCACACAATTCAAGATTACAGGCTATCGCCGTGTCGAAAAATCCGCAGCGCATGTGCCACGTGTAGGCGCAATCGAAGTCAAAGGCGAAAAACTGAGCGGAACAGTCCTCCGTATCACCTTCTATAACTCAGAAAATGGGTGGGGAGTCATTAAAATTGATCCCTTTGAGGATGCCGATTACCCCGAAGAAGCCATTATTTATGATGGCGCAATCGCTGTTGTGGGGGTCATGCCTGAATTAGTGGAAGGCGAAGCGGCTGAATTTACAGGTAAATGGGTCAATAATGAACAATACGGCAAGCAATTCAAATGTGATGGTGTGATTCCGATTTCGCCTAAAAATAAGCAGGGTATCATCCGCTATATTGCGGATACCGTTTTTGGCATTGGTGATGTGACGGCAACCAAAATTTATAATCAATTTGGTGATGATACCCTCGATATTCTCGATAATAATCCTGAGCGTATTTATGATGTACCGGGTTTGAAAACCAAGTTAGCGCAAAATCTCATCACCGAATGGGGACAGAGTCGCACTGTGCGCCAAATTATGATTCACCTGCAAAGTTATGGCATTACGACCAAAATTGCGCGGACGATCTTTGATGAATATGGGACGCAAACACTCACCATTGTGCAGACTGATCCTTATCAACTGGCTGATGATGTGCATGGGATTGGTTTCAAGAAAGCCGATCAAATTGCACAAGGGATGGGGATTGTGGTCGATGCCCCTGCACGCTTACGAGCAGGTTTGGTGTATACCTTGTCGCAGATGGCAAATGATGGGCATACCTACGCACCGCGTCAGATATTGATTGAACAATCCCGTGAGATTCTCGGTGTGGATACCGATGACGAGCAACTCATCTTACAATTACAAGAACAAATCCTCGCAGGTAAACTCAGAGCCGATATTCTCTATCCAGACACACCTGAACAAATTGGTGCAGTCTACTTACCGCAATTCTATAATTCTGAAATTAGCGCTGCCGAAAAATTGCGTGTGATGGCAAGTAGTCCTAGCCAAATCATCACGCATATTAAAACGATAGAAAATTGGGATGAATACTTAGCCGACCTCGCTATGGATAATGAGATTGACTTATCGCCCGAGCAACAAGGCGCAGTTACAGGGGCGCTATTCAGCAAAATTAGTGTCCTGACAGGGGGACCGGGTACAGGTAAAACAACCACCCTCAAAATGGTGATTAATGCCCTCGACCAAGAAGGCTATCAGTACAAATTAGCATCACCGACAGGACGCGCTGCCAAACGCTTAGGCGAAGCTACCGAACGAGAAGCCAGTACCATTCATCGTTTACTGGGCTTTAACCCTGCCTTTGGTGGATTCGATCATGATGAGCAAAATCCACTTGATACCGATGTCATCATCATTGATGAAGCCTCGATGATTGACCTCATATTGCTATTTCATCTCTTGAAAGCGATTACACCGGGAACCCATTTAATGCTCGTTGGGGATATTGACCAATTGCCGAGTGTCGGTGCGGGTAATGTCCTCAATGATGTGATTGATAGTGGGATTGCTCATGTCACACGTTTGAACCGTATCTTCCGCCAAGATGATAGCAGCCATATTGTCTCGAACGCGCACCGCATCAATCAAGGCGATATGCCGTATACCGATAATGAAAGCTCCGATTTTTTCTTCTTCAATATGGGTGATCCTGATGATGCTGCTGAAATGATTGTCGATCTGGTAGCGTATCGCTTGCAGAAGAAACTGGGTGAGTATGATCCTATCCGTGATGTGCAAGTCATTGCCCCGATGTATCGAGGAGCAATTGGTGTAACGCGCCTTAATGAACTCTTGCAAGAGGCACTCAACCCCGGTGGTAGCAAAGCGGAAAAACGCTTCGGTAATAAAACTTTTCGTGTTGGCGATAAGGTCATGCAGACTAAAAATAATTACGAAAAAGAAGTCTTTAACGGTGATATTGGCTTTGTTCGTGGCATTGATGACGATAATAATACTGTTGAAGTCAACATTGATGCTCAAATTGTGATCTATGATTATAGTGCTGCTGATGAGCAATTGATCCATGCCTATTGCATCAGTACCCATCGCTCACAAGGGAGTGAATACCCTGTAGTCGTCATGCCCATTATGACCCAACATTATATGATGCTCCAACGTAACTTGATCTATACCGCTATCACCCGTGCCAAGCAGATGGCTGTCTTGGTAGGTACACGCCAAGCGATCAAAATGGCAGTTGACAACAACAAAGTATCCGAGCGCTTTAGTGGTCTATTGCCACGCCTCCAAATGGGAACACGTAGCCAGCAAACCCAAGAAACGCAACAATCCTTGTTCTGAAAAGGCTGATATGCAAAAGATAGACATTGGGAAAAGTCGTTTGGTGAGTCATCATATTGCTGATAATAGGCATGAGACTGTTGCCGATGTTTTGCGCTGGATGGGGGCAATGCAAGCACAAGATTACAAGCAAGCATTGTGGGCAATCGGTACGCGGATGCAATCTGCCACTATCGACACTGTAGAAACAGCTATCACGAATACTGAAATTGTCCGCACATGGTCACAACGTGGCACAATTCATTTTGTACCTGCGGAAGATACCCTCTGGATGTTAGAACTTTGTGCCTCTCGTAGCTTATTGAAGCATGATAAACGCATGGCACAACTCGATCTCACAGAAGAGATCATGGAAC
Source organism: Phototrophicaceae bacterium (assembly GCA_049680565.1). GTDB lineage: Bacteria > Chloroflexota > Anaerolineae > Aggregatilineales > Phototrophicaceae > JAUZRW01. The sequence goes on along the minus strand of JBAUIA010000148.1, from coordinate 10,373 downwards.
AATGTGAAGACGATCTTAAACGAGCTTTATCAGGTGGCAAATCACTCACACGCGCTGAGATATTTTCACTATTTAATGAGAAGGGTATCGCTACACAAAAGCAACGAGGCTATCATATTTTATGGCATATCGCGCATAAGGGTGTGATTTGTATGGGTGCTATGCAGCGCAACGAGCAAACGTTCGTCTTACTAGATGAATGGGTTTCCAACTTACGAATATTATCGCACGATGAAGCCCTGAATGAACTTGTAAAACGGTTTTTCAAAAGCCATGCACCTGCAACAGACTATGATTTCGCTCGATGGTCGGGTTTAACGCTAACGGATACGCGTGCTGGCTTAAAGGCAAATGCTGAAAGCCTCGCCTCATTTAACGATGATGATATGACTTATTGGTTTGATCCATCGCAAGAACCCACCTCTCAAGATACGCAATCAGTCTATTTGCTGGCGGCATTTGATGAATACTTACTAGGTTATAAAGACCGTAGTAGTGTATTGGCGGATGAGCATGCCGAAAAAGTTGTCCCCGGTAACAATGGCGTTTTTCAGCCCCTCGTTGTTGTTGATGGGCAAGTGACAGGCATCTGGAAGCGCACACTCAAAAAGACATCAGTAGATATTAACTTGTATCCATTTACCTCTTTTGGTGATGCAAAAGATGCGATCATCACACAAGCCGAAACATACGCGGACTTCATGGGATTATCACTCAACATCACCTTTGATGATTAAAAATTATTGTCCAATGTGCGAATATTATGGGTCAGTTTATTGAATTTTTCTACAGCCATCCAATTTATATAATGATAGGAGCATCGTAAATGCTCCCTAAAATTGCTATGATTATGCCTTAGTGCGTTCTTCGCCGAGTAGGATGGCTTTCATATCGCCATTGGTTTGGAAACTGATAACCAAGAGGTACGGTGCGAAGAAGAGAATCCCTAAAACAGATGCCAGCAGCGCTAATATAATCCCAATCGGTGAAAAATTGTGTCGCCATGCTAACCATATCGCTGAAAGAACAAGATACATAGCAAAATCAAGAACGAATTGACCAATCCATGTTAATGAGGTGATATTCTCTATAGCTACAGGGATCACAACCCACCCTGCATCCATAACAGCTATTACTGTATAAATGGTAATACCGATTGTCATTGCAACAAGCAGTAAACGAAATGCTCTCATGATGAATCCTTTTTAATCTCTAAATTTTTCGTATGGTCATCAGGATACAGCTTGCCCTTACAGCAATGTCAACATTTCTAATATGAGTGCATGATAAGTTTCGTTTTGCTATCAAACCTGACTGCGCTGAGTTGGCGTAGGGTAAGCATAGTGCGGACGCTTATCCCCTTTATGATGCTCTGCGCTATAATATAGATCAATCGACATTACACAGGCGAGGCGACGCAATGCGGCAAGGTTGGATGTTCATCATAATAGTGATGGTGCTATCAGCTTGTGGCGGTGGTATTCCACTGGTCACGCCAACCGTTGCGCCGACGAATACGAGTATCCCAACCGCGATTGTCCAAAATGTAGAGGCTTCTCCGACACCGATTATTCCCGCGACGGATACCTCAACACCGACACCACGCCCAACCAATACTGTCCCACCCACCTTAACAGGGACGTTTACAGTTATTCCGACTCAGACAGCCACTTTGACAGCAACAGCTACTCAGACATTGACACCGACATTAACCGTCACAGCGACCAATACCAAGCCACCCACACCAACGCCCTTAATTATCGGCTCGGATACGCCATCGCCTGTGCCATCATCCACACCAACCTTAGAGCCGACATTAACACAAACACCGACAACTACAGCAACGCCTACACCGACATTCACACCGACAGCCACCGCGACTAATACACCGAATTTAGTTGCAACCGCCAATGCTCAAGTTTTACTGACACGCGCTGCTGCTTCGGATACGCCTGTGCGCCCGACTTTTACGCCTGTCGCGCAAGCATCACCTACCAACACACTCATTCCGCCAACGCTGGATGTCACGCCAACATTCATCACGGCAACACCCAATAATGGCATTATCCCAACACCAGAAATTGCGTTCACACCTGTGGAATCCACACCAATTATTGATTTTTCTGCACCAACCGCGACCATAACTCCTGCTGTGCGGATTACACCGTCACCGTTCCCAATTGACCAAATTCCAGCAACGGTGCAATTTATTGATCGTAGCCAAACAACGATTATTTCGCCGACATTTAATAATACGACGACCTCAGCGCTCTCATTTGATGTGGGCGATGGTCAATTTATCTTCAACGGGCAACCACTCGGTGGTGGACGTAGTGTGCGCTTATTTGCGGTCAATCCTGCTGACCCTAACAGCTATGCACGCACCGATGCTAACGGCTTCCTGACGTTTACACCGATTGGTGGTGGCGAAACGCCTGTCAATACATCACCATTTTTCATTGGCTTCACGGTGTCCTCCGCCGAAACTAATGAAAATTATGTGAGTAATCTCGCATGGTCACCCAATGGACAACGTCTTGCATTTATTGTGCAACCAGCAGGGGGGACAGATAATATCAATGCAGGGGTTTGGTTCTGGGATGCAGGCAGCAATTCAACAGGGGTATTCTTACATGATTGCCCACAAGATGGCTATACGTCTTGTAATTCCACCAATCGACCTGTGAATAACTGGCAAAGCATCGATGTCGAATGGTCACCGAATAGTAGCCGTGTTGTCATCACTGCTGTTTTGCCACAAGAAGGACGACAAGCCATTTTTATTAGTGAGATGAATTTCGTCACACGCCGTCCCGAAGCACCGCCTTTCTTACGCTGGGATAACGCGCAATGGCTCAACAATGCCGAGTTACTCGTCAGTGGGCGTGCGCCTGATGGTGGTAGTCGCATTGCTGTTTATAACACACAATCAGGCGCAGAAACACCACTCTATGATGCCTCAGCCAATGGATTATTTATCGCCGACGCGGTTCAACGCCCTAATGGACAAGTGCTTGCAATTGGACGCGAAGGCGGTGCATTTGATGGCGCTTATCGAATGTATCGGATTGATAACGGGGTCGCAACACCGATTAGTGGCTTTGTCGGAGGCAGTCCACCACAATCCATCACATGGTCAGCGAATTACAATGAAGCTGTTCTAACTGTTGGGGGTCAGCAAGTCATTATCAATGCCAATAATGGTGGCATCAACAATGCGACCACATCAGGCGAAATTCAAGTGGGTGCAGGCTTCACGACCAATTCATCAGGCGAGACCGTCCTACAAGCGCCACCACCAACAGGCGTTGTTGCCAATAGCCGCTATGAAGCAGGGCAGCAAATCCAATTTGTCGGGGAAACCGCCCGTAATATGCGGATTCAACCATCTACGAGTGCAGCCTTTGCGGATGTCATCATACAAGGTGATTTTGTGAGCGTTTTAGCAGGTCCATATGAAACTGAAGGCTATGAATGGTGGCAAGTCTCTAATCGCAATGGTACACGCGCATGGGTCAGCGTCCGCACACTTGATGGCTTCTCATTCTTTAATCCATAAAACTAAATTCTGAGGGCATTGTTATATTTTAAAGGCAAAGCGATAAGCACATAATTAGCTTGAATGTGCTTTTAGCCCTTGTTCCTCAACCGCATCCAGTAAACCTGTTGCCGTTTCTTCTAAGAAATCTACTTGAATATAGAGCGTATCATCGTTTTCCAGAACACCTTCTTTTGCTAATACTAAACTCGCTTCCAGATCACGCTTTGCACGACTATAACGGATATACAATACAAATAGCGCTGTCGCATGATTACGGTTTTCCAGATAGCGCCAACCATAAACCAATATCAACAGCATCGCACTAAAGCCAATAATATTTACTGTTGATAATGGAATGGGTACAAAGCGCAATAATAGAGGGATGCCGATCATATTCGTGACAAAAACGGCGGCTAATAATAAGAGATAATTATTGGCAACGCGGTAGAATAAATCTGCCATATAGGGTTGCACATGCGCGTGAACGCGCGTCAGAGTTGTTTCAGCGTGTTGGATGGGGTTTGCCATCGTTTATCCTCATATTCATGACCATCAATCACCTGATTATACAAAACTATCGCACATTAATGAGTCCCTAAAGCAAATAAAGAGGAATATACTTGTGGTAAATGCCTTCATACAAACATGAAGGCTAAGGTCAAAATAAAATCACTGATAAAAATAGTGGCTGTGAACCTTGTTGGTAACCATCGCCTTTGGATAACCCAAAGGCAATGGAAAATACCTTATCATAGCTTCTTGAGGAATAATCTGAGCAAAAGCTCTAAGCGAATTGATTAACTTTCATCGAGATTGTTACAATCACCCACCAACGAAATAATATCTTCGCGCACATAGCTATCATCTTCGAGTTCGTACCAAATAAAACCATCGCCCGGTTCTGTTTGTGATACAACTTCTAATGACTCGCCAGAACTTAACTGTCCTGCAATGTCGCTGCTAGTTGTGGGTTCACTGCGTTGATTGACATTACCTGTTGCCAACACATTACACACACCGGGTTCAAAGAAGGGGGTATCATAGACCCAAATATTACGACCTTCACAGCTTGAATCGACTGAATCTGATATTTGGGCAATGCCGAAAATACCACGTACTTCGTAAATAGGATAATCTGCCAAAATAAGCTCACCATCCAAATAAATTGCCAAACGGTCACCGCGTGCAACAATGATAAAATGGTGCGAGTCATCTAAATCAACCCCTATTGGAATAAAATCAAATGTACCGTCTTCTTCTTGGCTGTTATTTTGAATGAAGACATCGCCATCACTATCCACACCGATGAATAGAAAATCGAGGACAGGATCACGCGAATCATCCACACGCACCAGTAAGCCACATTGTTCATAATCGCTGCTCTCAGAATCAAATGTGACTTCGCCTGCTAGAATCACATCGGTACGGTTGCGATTGCGCCCTAATGACGTAAATGAAGAGCCTGATGCGCCAATGAATGCAAAATCTTCCCCAAATAAGAAAGCATTGCCTGAACCGATCACACCTGCTGCTTCAAATTGAGCGATAACAGATTCACTTGTACCATCGAAATCATCAATTTCTTCAGGGAGTTCCACAACCTCACTATTGGTCGCTTCATCGGGGTCACTATTTTTGCCATCGAAGGCTGTGCCACTGGCGGAATTATCAATTTCCCAAATCCATAGATCATCCGCATCGCAATCCGCGCCGAGTGTACGCAGTAAGCCTAAATCACCGATCCGTACACTGAGATCATCTTCTGCAAAGACAAGCTCACCATCCACATAAACAGTTACTTCATCATCTAAGGCAACTACTGTCAGATGAAAATCATCATCGACATCGCCACCATGTTCTACAAAATCAATCAGGGATGAATCATCTTCATTATCAAAAATTGAATCGTATAAATTCACAGTTGAGAAACTGCTCACACCTGCTGCTAAAAAGCCCTCATCTACCGTATCACGGAATGTGACCATGCAGAACGCAAATTCATCTTCATCAACATCATCAATTTGTAAGGTAACGCTCATTACAAAATCAGTGATAGCATCGGTATCAAATAGGATAAAAATAGCATCATCGTCATCAAAGCGAATCCGATTTTCTTCTAATACCAATTCACCTTCATCTTCGTTAATATAGCCATCATCTGCTAATTGCTCAATAATATCTTCCCAATCGCCTGTCGGATCATCAATTTCATCCGGCACATCTTGGGCTAAAATCGGGATAGCTGCGAGCATCACAAATAAGATTAAGAATAATAGTTTCTTGAGCATGGGCTTGTCCTTTATCAAGTCTTATAAGTCTTCAAATCTATTGTATGACAAACTTGGGTTTTGCACACTTAACGCTGCCCTATAGTTATAAGTCAACCAGAGCAATCTGCGATACACTATGCTCAATTAATAATCATTGTGATGATAGAGGACATATTGTTAATGAACACAACCACCCCTGAAAATGTTGGTATGTCGTCGGAGCGTTTGGCACGGATTGATACAGTGATGAGTGACTTCGTAAAAGATAATCAACTCCCCGGTATCATGACACTCGTACAAAGACGCGGTGAGATTGTCCAATTTGGGCAATATGGCATGATGGATATTGCAGCCCAACGTCCCATAGAAGAAGATGCGATTTTCCGTATCTATTCGATGACGAAACCACTTACCAGCATTGCGCTGATGCAACTGCATGATGAAGGTAAAGTCAATTTGAATGATCCTATAGCGAAATATATCCCTGCCTTTGCCAACACCAAGGTTTACACAGGGATGACCTCGCTTGGCATGCAATTAGTTGACCAAAACCCTGCCATTACCGTTCGTCATCTACTGACGCATACCGCAGGCTTGAGTTACGGTTTCTTCTACGATCATCCTATTGAAGAACTTTATCGCCAAGTGGGGCAACAGCGTATTAATCGGGAAAATAGTTTATCGGACTTAATTGAAAAAATTGCTGCGATACCACTCATATCACAAGCAGGGACAGCGTGGCGTTATAGTATGGCAACGGATGTCATCGGCTATCTGGTGCAAATACTCGCTGATATGCCCTTAGCAGATGCACTCTCGGAACGTATCTTCAAACCACTTGGTATGATGGATACAGGTTTTCAAGTTGCCCCAGAAAATATAGAACGTCTAGCACAAATTTATCATTCCGAAGGCTTATACAATCCGATTGCCTTCCAAGCGCATGAGGTTTACGGTGTCGGTGATGTAACCCAAGCGACACAGCAGCCGAGTGGGGGCGGTGGCTTAACGTCGACTTTAGCTGATTATCTGCGCTTTGCGAATTGCTTACTTAACGGGGGTGAATTAGATGGCTTCAGGTTGATTGCACCGCGCACCCTTCAGTGGATGACCAGTGACCACCTCGACGCGCATATGCTACCCATCAAAATAGGCTTATCACCTGTCGGCGCACGCTTTGGATTAGGCTTTCGCGTCGTCAAGGAAATTGGCGAATCGTATACGCACTGTTCAACAGGTGAATATGGATGGTCAGGGGCAGCCCAAACCTATTTTTGTGTCGCGCCCGCAGAAGATATGATCTTGATGTTCATGTCCCAATTATTGCCTGCTGCACCCTATCCTGTGCGTACCCATTTTGTGAACTTAGCCTATCAAGCCATCACAGATTAAGGCTACAAGTCAGAGGTGTACCTTTTATGTTATGTGCGCCCAAATGTCCCAAAAATTGTAGGGGATGGTCACCATGCCATCCCGAAAAACCTTTTTCACCACGTAGTGTTTATTAACTGACTTTACGAAAAATGTTGAAATTGATTCATCACAGCCAAAGTTCGAGTATATGAAGCGTGCTGTGTTCATAGTTCTGAGAAAGTTTTTTGTCTTTACTCAGCATCCAGCACTCAGTACAAAAAATTCTGTTTAATGGTTTCCTGTCCCTTAATTACTCTGATTTAAAGCTAAGTGCGTAACATCAGTTAGTAATTTAAACGAATTGTTTGACCGTGCGATGTAAGCCATTAATATCAGCGCCAACAACACGCGCAGCAGGTTGTCCGCCTTCAAAGACGATCATTGTTGGAATGGATTGGATATTATAGCGCCCTGAAATCACCTGATTACGATCCACATCCAATTTCACAACTTTAATTTGCCCTGCATAGTCTTTCGCAATTTGCTCAATGTGAGGGGCGATTTGATGACAAGGTCCGCACCATGTCGCCCAAAAATCGACCAAAACAGGAATTTTGCTTTTTAGAACTTCTTTACGGAAAGTTTGGTCAGTTACAATCAGAGGATGTGATGCGCTGCCTGCTGCTGATTTCTGCTGTGGTAGTGGTTTATCTTTCAACAGGTGATTGATATGATCGCGCACATCTTTTGGACGTACTTGCACGGCATCCGATTTCACTTTAGCTGCATCGGTGAATGTCACTAGGGCAGGCAGGGCTGGTTCGCCATAACGCAAATGTGTATCAGGATTTTGGATGGCATCGACCCGTACAACCAGTAAATCACCTGCGTATTTTTTAGCTTCTTTACTAAGTGCATCTTCAAGTGGTTTATCGAGTGTGCCGTCATGTAAGATCAGCAATGATGGCATATTTTGCTTGAGGACTTTTTTCAAGTTGGCATCATCGGTTGTAATAGGTGTATCAAAGATTGGCATTTTAGCTTTCCTCATTGAATAAGTTGTGTATCTTACCATTCAAGACGACAAGGCTTAATCATTTATTACATGATCGCCCATTATCAATAATTTTGTCGCCAATTGGCATTGATTAACCAGACCATCACAAAACCTGTGACAATACCGGGCGCAGCAGCCACGAATAGCCCTAAACCAATTGCTATCCATAGGGTGACTGCCCAACTGATAAACCCAAAAGCAATTAATGCGTAGAAGACAATGCCTGCTACAAGATTTGCCAGTATCCAGACCCACGCGCCATGTACATATTGACGTAGGGCAATCATCTGGCACAAACCTAAACAGCCGAAGAAAATAATGAGGATTTGGAAGGCAAACCACAGTAAGGTATCAGGTGGAGGCATAACAGACATCATGATATAACCCATGCTTTGGGTCGTCAGAATGGCAGCAATCGCAATGACTCCGAGACTACCACCGATGCTACTGCTAATAAGCCAACCACGCCAAGGCTCACGGGTATGTCCGCGTAAAATTGATTTTTGAATGCTGCCAAAGATCAAGCCCATCGCTAAACCGATGATCCCAAACAGTAGTCCTAAGATAAAAAGTGATGTTGTCGATGATATGGCTGTTGTTTGTGATCCCCAAATCGTACCGATTAGTAAACCACCAGCGATAAATAATACAAATCCAACAATGGCGGATGCAAATAAGGACGCAATACTGCCGAATGCCCATAGTAGCATAAAGCGGAATCCATTATTTATTATATTAAACATAGGGCGCATATCCTTCACTATACTGCCGATTATGATTAGTGTAGCATAATGTCGCGCTATTCTATCGTTTATTTCGCCTGTTTCTTGAGTTTTTCAATCAGCGCATCTAAGGCGTGGTCAATAACTTCTGTGCGTGATTGACTGACATTGGCTGTGCTTGGAAGAATACCTTGCTCGCGCATGAGGTCAAATGCTTGTTGAAAAAGTGCTTCACGCGGTTGGCTCATATAGATTGTTAAAGGTCTTCCGCGATGTGTGCCTTTAGGCGGACGACCTCGTTTTTTATTATCTTGGTTGCTCATTAATGATATAACCTGTGATGTAACCGTATAAATGTTGATTGTATTGTACTCAGACTTCGCAATTTTGTAAAAAGCAGGATTGATGCTACCTGTCTTCTATAAATTGTTGGGCAACAATTGTGTCTCATTATCGATGTGTTATCGTCAAGCCTTACTAAGGACTTGCTAGTATCAAAACAGATTTTTCGTAAAAAGCAGTGTTGACACCAATTACGCTTTTTTGTATTATGTTGCCTAGTCGCGTTATTACGTGATTGTAACTTGCTTTGCACAATTGTTCTATGTTAATGTAGGATAACAAGCAGGTAAGTGGAGCACCTTACAAATGGATCAATCTGAAGCGGGCAAAAAAGGGTATGCAAAGACCAAACATCAGCTAAAGGCTTATCGCCAACGAAAAAGCAAAGATGTTCGGACTGAGTATGAAAATAATCCTAAGTATTGTCCAAATTGTGATGAAAAAATTCCTTTCGAGAAACGTAACAATAAGTTTTGCAATCAATCTTGTTCTGCATCTTATAATAATCGCGGTGTTGTGCGTGTAGAAACAAGCTACACGGATATATGCGCCTATTGTGAAGGTGTCAAAGAAACACGACAGAATAAGTATTGCAATAGTTGCATCGAAGCGAATGTGTATTCCACTAAGAAAACTGCGCTTGAAGAAGCTATGTCTGATAGAGTGCGGAAACGTCTTCTCATCGAAAGTCGAGGGTATCAGTGTGAAAGTTGTGGTTTAGCAGAATGGCTAGGCGACCCAATTGCACTAGAACTTGACCATATTGATGGTGATCCAGATAATAATGATGAACAAAATCTACGTGTGATTTGTCCGAATTGCCATGCAAAAACAGAAACATACAAAGGGGCAAATTCGGGTAATAGTAGTCGTCACAAAATGCGACGACGTAGATATAAAGAAGGCAAAACCTTCTAATTACACATACGCCACTGTAGCTCAACCGGCAGAGCACATCTCTTGTAAAGATGAGGTTATGAGTTCAAGTCTCATCAGTGGCTCATAGTTCTGTAATATGAGAACTAAGAACATTAACAAAGCTATACAGGTTGTTAGAATGCGTTCACTGCCAAGTTATCGCAACACTA
>JBAUIA010000147.1:0-6760 GCA_049680565.1 Phototrophicaceae bacterium | reverse complement strand
TGCCAACCCCATGCAGCATCCATCAGCAAGTCATTTTGATGATAGACTGCTAAAGCAATCGCAGGAGCAATCCGCTCACTTAACGCCTGTTGAAACGGTAGTTGCAAGCGCGTGAACGCTGTGTCATTCAATTGATTGATGGTGCTATTGAAAGGCATCATGATACGGACTCGTAAATCATATAAGGTTGGCGTTGCTGGATAAATTTCGCCACAGATGCAGCCCAAGCCTGAGTGATATTGGCTACCGATGCCCCTTTATCAAACATGATGCGCGGTAATTCACTACCGATGAGCTTATCAAATGGACGATAATCATTTTCAACATAGGAATCAACCCAAGCAAATTGCTCAGGATACAAGTCCTTAACCGTATGAATCACATGCAGCCATGTGCTAATCGCATCAAAATTAGATCCTATCATATGCACTTCGACCCCTTCACAGGCTTCACCCGCATACTTACTCATCAGAGGCGTAAACTGATGTGGACGAAAACGCACATCGGCTAAATCTAACTGATTAAGCGCATCCGCAAGATCACGTCCATCAATATAAGGTGCGCCCGCAATCTGGAAGGGGATGGTTGTTCCGCGTCCTTCACTGAGGTTTGTTCCTTCAATGAGGCATGCCCCTGCATACTGCTTGACAGTCAACATATGAGGCATATTGGGTGAGGGCGCAATGAAAGGACGCTCAAAATCTGCCCATATCATCTGATGCTGATAGCCTTCACACGCAATGATCGTTAAATCAGCAGGTGTGTTGTTCCATATGGCATTGTGCATTTGCAGCACTTCACCGACGGTCATCCCATGCTGAATCGGCACATTATAGCGCCCAACCAATGATGAAATTGCTCCTTCAAGCCCACGCCCTGCGACATTTGCCCCCAATGGATTCGGACGATCCAAAATAATCACAGGAATATCAGCAGCACCACAGGCTTCAACAACATACGTCATTGTCCACAAATACGTGTAATACCGTAAGCCTATATCTTGAATATCACAGACCATCACATCAATATCTGTTAGCATCTCAGGCGATGGACGATAGGTTTTTCCATAAAGGCTATGAACAGGAATACCTGTCCGTGCATCAACCATGCCTTCAACGTGTTCACCCGCTTCAACCCGTCCGAATGCGCCATGTTCCGCACCATACAATGCCACTAAATTGACATTTTCTGCATCGACTAATACTTGATACGTACTGAGCATATCCTTATTAACCGCACTCGGATTAGTCAGTAATCCTACACGCTTTCCCTGCAAAGCTGCGAAGTGTTGTTTTGCTAAGACATCAATCCCAAATAACACCATCTAAGATACCTCAGCCACTGTTGGACGTTGCCCACTCGGTTGATACACACCAGCAAGTGCTTGAGCAGCAGCTTCTAATGAAGGCATACTATCGCCATAGGTGCATAAGACCGCATCAGCCGATAGCACATCAGCATCATAAGGATTGCGTAAAACAACCAATATCGTTTGCTTGCCATTTGTTAATAAGTCACTCGCAAGATGATGTTGAGCAGCGATCATATGAGCATTGCGCGTCACCACAATCAGTACATCGGATTGTTCGGCAAGGGTATGAGCAGCCTCAATCTGAGCCTGTGTCGGTTGAAGTGCATGAACAGCAACCATTGTCGATTCAGGAAATTGTTGGCGTAAACTATTGGAAAAACTGGTCGGATCATTACGTTCCATCACTTCACTATCCATATGTGATGCAAATTCGACCACCCCCACATGCTGACCCTCAAAATTTGGGATTGTTCCCATCAGGCTCACCCCTGCTTTGGCACTTTCAATTGCAAGCGCACGATGCTCGGGTGTGCCTGCTTGCGTTGGATCAATTTGTGTTGCATCAATGGCATATTGTGCTTTTAAAGTTTGGATGCGTTGATACCCAGCCTCTAAATTTTCCTCAGAAATACGTCCCTTAGCGACGGCTTCATCTACCGCTTGGAAAGCTACTTCTTGATGCGAACGCGTATGCGAAATTAGTATAGCGTCCACCCCTGCTAATATCCCCAAAACAGATGATTCACCTTCGCCATAATGTTTAGTAATCGCGTGCATTTCGAGGCAATCAGTGGCGACAACCCCTTCAAAGCCGAGTTCATCGCGCAATAAATCTTGAATAATGGTGGGGCTGAGTGTTGCAGGATAATCCGCATCTAAATTGCTAAAGACGGTATGCGTCGTCATGATAGAAGCTAATCCAGCATCGACCACATGCCGATACGGTTCGAGGTCATCAGCAATCAAGGTTTCAAGCGGTGTATCGAGTGTTGGCAAATCGAGATGACTATCAATATTGGTATTGCCCAATCCGGGGAAATGCTTGGCACATGCTACAACACCACCTGCTTGGAATCCGCGTGTGGCTTGCGCTGCTAATTGACCCACTTGCTGCGGATCGCGTCCATAACTGCGTGTGCCAACCGTTGGGTTTTGCGCGTTATAGCTGAGGTCAACCACAGGTGCAAATGTCCAATTGATACCAACCGCACGCATCTCATCTGCTAATAAACGCGATATTTTTTCAGTCCACATCAGCTTATCTTGAGAGGCTGCTAAAGCCATCGCCCCAGAACTTTCCGTGAAACCTTGTTTCTCACGCATCCGTGCGACCATGCCACCTTCTTGGTCAATCGCAATCAAAATCGGTGTCGAACTCGCCCCATGTAAACTGCGTGTGAGTGCTGCCAATTGCGTGGGGGATTCGACATTGCGTGCAAACAAAATCACGCCACCAATTCGCCCTTCGGCTAGCCACTCTAAAATATGATCTGGGGCAGTCAAACCTTGAAAACCCACTATAAATCGTTGCCCAACGCGTGGGTCAAATGTTGTCATTGATTATCACTCCCATTCGTGAAATCTGGAAAATATAATTTGATTGCTTTACAGCGATCTTGTGCCGACTTGAATAATATTATAAAGGCGTACTATAGTGCGCCCATCCTAGCAGTGGGTTTACTAATAGTAACCTTCGGAAAGTTTTTAAAATTACATCCATAAATACTTTCGTGGACGCGCCATTGCGCGTCACTACACTGAATCTTTATTTACAGGGCTTTGTGTTCGATTGAAACCCATCTCAACCATTTTCGTTTACATAAGGACTTTTTTGGTCGTGCATTATTTAACTGCTCAAAAAATAAGTTTATACAATCCATTGGTAATAACATTAAATGCGCGATAATTTGGCTCTAAATTTATAGCGATCACCCCGATAAACCGATTTGACTTCTTCACAAGGACGGTTCATATTATCGTAAGTGACACGGTGAATGGCTAAGACAGGCGCACCCCTTACAATTTGTAGATAATTCGCCTCCGTATCATCAGCAGCACGGGCTTCAAAGGTTTGTTCGGCTGCCACCAGATTCACATCATAATCAGCACGCAAAACACCATAGAGCGATTCATGCGTAAAATCATGATGATCCAAAATATTGGGGCATAAATTTGCCACCACCGATGCACATTCAATTGCCATTGGGCGCTTATTCACATAGCGAACCCGTTGCAACTCCATGATGTGTGACCCAGCAGGCATATGGAGTACCTGCGCGACATCAGGCGCTACAACTTTGACGACTGCACTCAATACTTGGCTGGTGGTTTGTTGTCCGCGTATTTGCATCTCTTCGGTGAAACTCGTCAATGTTTCAATTTGTTGTTTCATCGGTGCTTCGTTGACATATGTTCCCTTGCCAATTTGCACGCTCAGATGCCCTGTTCGTACCAGTTCCTTAATCGCTTTGCCGACAGTCACACGGCTGACCTCAAACTGTTCCGCAAGATCCCGTTCGGACGGGATGCGCGTATTATGCCCCCATGTGCCAGTATGGATATGATCCAACACATATTCTCTGATTTGCTCATATAAGGGCTTCGGTGAATCTGTCTGTAACATGATACTCCCTTCTTTGATTGCATTAACCTAGAAAATAAGAGACAGCAATCGCGCCAATAATCAAGATTAAGCCCAATATACCACTTAATACACTCGCAACAAATTCAGGACTATCGGGAGGGTGTGCCAATGCCAATAAGAAGCCACCACCACCCACAAAAAAGCCAATCTGTAAAAATCCTCGTAACATATTACGATTCATACAAGACTAAATCCCCCATTTGCGTTAAAGGCGTGCAAGCCACCCATTGTTGATGCTGCTCAGGTGATTGCAGAACAGGTATGCCATTATCACAAACCCCTTCTTGATGAAATGGGCAACGCGGATGAAAGGCACATCCTTTTGGAATGTTCAACAAACTCGGAATCGCATCCGAGCGTAATTGCATCACTTCTTTTTGGCGCGTAATGTTCGGATCAGCTTCAGGCACAGCCGATAATAAGGCTTTGGTATACGGATGAGCAGGATTACGGATAATATCAGGAGTACGCCCTAATTCGACCACACGCCCCAGATACATCACAGCCAAACGACCATTCCATGCAAAATATTTCGCTAGTGCCAAATCATGCGTGATGAAAACAACCGCTAAATCGAGCATATCGCTCAAATTATGCAACATCTTCAACAAACCTACACGAATGCTGACATCGACCATACTGACCGCTTCGTCAGCGACAATCAATTGTGGATTGACGGTTAAGGCACGCGCAATACTCACACGTTGGCGTTGACCCCCACTTAATTGATGCGGATACTTATTAACAATATCGCCCGGTGGGGTCAAATCAACCAGATCAAGCAATTCCCATACACGCCGACGCAAGGCAGCGCGACCACTGACCATATTATGCCTCTGTAAAGGATAACTCAGAATTTGACCAATGGTATGCGATGGATTTAAAGATGCAAATGGGTCTTGATGCACAATCTGCATACTACGACGTAAAGCAGCCCGTTCTTTGCGCGAATAATCACTGAGCGCAGCGCCGTTCACCTTCACTTCGCCTGATGTTTGATCGAGTAGTCCTGCTATAATTTTGCCTGTTGTGGTCTTACCGCAGCCACTCTCGCCAACGAGGCATAACACCTCACGCGGGAAAACGTCAAGATTGATATCTTGCAAAACAGGGATAACACCATCAGCCGTATCAAACGTGCGCCCAACATGCTTCAGTTCAATTAAAGGAATATTCTTGTTTTTCTCTTTTGTCATGATGTTGCTCCTTGACGTTGTTGCAGCACAAGCTCACTATGATAGCAACTCACAAGATGCGCTGCGTCCACACCTTGATTTTCAACAGGTGGCGGTGTTGCTTCACAAATATCCGTTGCAAAACGGCAACGCGGATGGAATTTGCAGCCACTCGGAGGATCAATCAAATCGGGCGGACTACCCGGAATACTTTGTAATTCTTCGGAATCCGCACTCAAACGCGGTGCAGCATCTAGCAGACTCAGCGTATACGCATGATGCGGTTTATAGAACACATCTTTGACGGGACCCATTTCGACAATTTCACCAGCGTACATCGTTGCTAATGTATCGGCAATTTCGGCAGCAACCGCTAAATCATGGCTGATAAAAATCACACTAAAATTGAGTTCAGCACGCAGTTCTTTTAGCACTTCTAAAATGCTGCGTTGCGTCAGAATATCAACAGCCGTTGTTGGTTCATCCATGATGACCACTTGTGGACGCAGCAACAATGCCAAGGCTAATAAGACCCGTTGGCGCATACCACCACTGAGTTCATGCGGATAGGCATCAAAAACGCGGTTGGCATCAAGGCGCACTTTTTCAAAGAGATCAAGCGCAGTCGCACGCGCCTCTTTGCGCCCCATCTTATGGGCTTTAGCGGTTTCATAGACCATATCCGAAATTTTTAACACAGGGTTGAGGGCATTCAATGCCCCTTGAAACACCATCGAACATTCCGACCAGAGAAACTCACGTTTTGCTCGCCGATTCAGATTCAGAATATCGAGGCTTGTGCCATCACGCTTGGTATAATTCAGCACACCTGTATCAATACGACCCGTTGACGGCAATAAACCCAGCAAACCGAGCGTCAATGTCGATTTACCGCAGCCACTTTCACCGATGAGTGCTAATGTTTCCCCTGCGTGAAGATCAAAATTAATATTATTGACTGCCCGAACTTTGCCCCGTTCTGCAAGATAACTCACAGAAAAATCGCGCACGCTCAAAACAACATTTCTATCTGCTATGGCTTGGCTCATAAGGTTACTTTTCTATCAATCATTACGGTTAGGGTACTGTGTCTTGCAAAAATATTTTGTCAATTTTCGCGCTATTATTAAGAATCGATACGATTTTATAGCGTGTAGGGGATGGACTTTATGTCCTCCCTAAGAGCGGCGCAGACAGAGCAACGCCCCTACACATCCTCTATTTTATTGATCGTCATGTTTATTTTTAACGTGAATTTTGTTTAAGAGAATCAGCATATTTTTGAGCCAAATAATCTAAAATAGTGAGTTTCTAGTCCTTAGTTTTTAGCGGTTCACTAAAAACTAAGAACTAAGAACTAAGAACTAAGAAGTTTCTGTTCAAATAAGGCTACGAGATGACATAATTTCAATCTCTGTGTTATCCAAAACTGACGTTATTTTTAAGTACTTTCCAGACTCTACAGTAAAGGCGCATGATACCTATGCGCCCATTTTAATTATTCTATTGCGTGACTTGATCGGGGGTGACAATGATAACCGTTTGTAGATCGGAAGGGGTGATATTTGGATTTGGGCTTTGTGGATCAACACGGTTGAGGCTATCCACAACCTCTTGACCGCTAATCAC
>JBAUIA010000146.1:0-2312 GCA_049680565.1 Phototrophicaceae bacterium | reverse complement strand
CAGACCCAGAACCCTTAATCATTGATATGAGTGAAGTTGATCTCACAAGTGCTGAATATGAAGAATACCAAGGCTATGATCTTGCAAGCCTCGTATACGCTGTATTGCATCGTGAAGGAACAATATGGGGATATATTGAGATTTGGGATAGCCGTCACAAGCGTACGTTCAATGAGGCGCAAATTGCCAAGTTAAAGCAAATCGTTCTTGCAATTAATGATACATTGTTAACACCTGAAGGTTAATCGCTTTTCCAATGCGGTATCTCAGTTAGGAAGGGTTAGTAAGCATCATGTGCCAATCCTGCAATACAATGATGCTTATGGACGTTCCGTTGCGGTTGCGGTTGGTGTGATAGATGCGATCACTTGTGGCGGAATCAGTGCTAGACTATCGGGTAATTCTTCCACGACCCAACCAATACGATTTGCAATGCTCACTTGCCACCAGATAAAACCATCCGCAAGCACAGGTCCATCACTGATGATACCGCGTGTACCACTTTCTAATAATGTGACAACAGTTGAATTAGTCGAAGGTGCATCGCGCAAATTGAGAAAGCCTTCTTCGGGGACATAAATCTGAATCGGCATCCCAACCTGACGAAATGGTGGTAGGTCAGGTGCAAGCGTAGGTGTGGCATAACGCTCGACAATCCCTGTTGGGTCTTGCTGTGATTGCGCCAATTGTACCCATGCTGTGAATCCATTCTCTGCTTGATAGCGACCAGCCCATAAAATTTGCCAATTATCAGGCTGAATCCACACGGTTGATCCTGCATTGTCGCTATTGCGCGTATCAACGGTGACAATCGCCGTTTGATCGCCAACAGTGGTGGCATAAATATAGCCATCAGGTGTGCCTGTGGTATCAAATCCAGCGACAGGATAACGCCGAATTTCATTACCATCCCGATCAATCAATATCCACACATCGACAATATCATCAACATAGGCTTGTACCAGTAAGCGTTCACCACCTTGTACGACCCATAATTTCTGAAAACTAAGCGTCCCATCGTAAAATACAGGAAAACGCCCCTCAATGCCTGTATAAGCATAGAGGGTATTAATCTGTTGCCAGCGATAAGCAAAATTCTCGTTTTCTGTGGGGAAGCGTCCATCAAATTGTGCGCTGATAATAGCGTCATCATAGGCAAAAGCTGTTGTGAGCAATGTCGGTGCAGCAACCGTTTCGCTCAAAATATCCGCTTCGTAAAACCAATGATAACTATGCACCCGTACAGGAAAATCAATATCGACAGTAAAGGTGATACGATCCCCATTGATATGCGTGATAATCGGGCGCACACCGCCATGCAACGCACGATATTGCCCTGCTTGCTCATCGCCAAACATTAAAGTTTGGATGGTTTGATCGCTTTCAAGATCATACACATGAATTTGCCAACCTAATCCGCCTAAAATTTCGCCATAAACCAGATGATTACTCGCTTGCGTGAAGGCAATATCATCGAGCAATAAAAAGTCATCATCATTATGGGCGATACCAATCTCGCTGAGGTTGATTTGTGCCAATTGTGTCCCTGATGCGAGATCAAGCACTGTAATTTGTTGTTGATTAGGATGCTGATAAGCGACACGATTACCGTCAGGGCTGATGACTAAATTTGTGGGATAGGTCGTGCCAATTGCTGGGATATTTTGCCCTGCAATCACTTGACCATTGTTATCGACGTGCAACAATCGCCCTGAATCCGCTTGATACACCCACATTGACCAAGGCGCTTGTGCCGATGCACCCCAATAACCCATCACAAAAATGAGCATGATAAGCATCAAACTGAGCAGGCAACGATGAAGGGTCGAAAATTGGCGCATGATGTCACTTTTCAAGTCGTTTAATCAATAGACCCTTTTAGGGTAACATGCCTCGCATGAAAGCAAAAAACGATCACTCCACGCTATCCCTACGGCTTACAGACTTAGCCGCGCTTTTGCTTCGGTTTACGGTTACGACGTATCCGCCAACGGAGTGCCATCACGATAAGTGTGATACCGCCGATAGCACTCGCGCCACTAATAATTAAGCGTTGCAGATGCCACCCTGCTTGATTGCGTAAATATACCAAAATCGCAGGAGTGCCGTCATTAAGCACGGATTGCGGTGGCGAAATCAGTGGATTCCCTGAAATATTTAGGTTGCAATTATCTCGTTCTAAATTGCTTAATTGACCGAGTGATGCTGGTAAGTGACGTAATTGATTATCAGCTAGTTGTAGACTACATAAATTAGTAAGATTTCCTATCTCCGAAGGAAATGTGATTAATTGATTGTAGCCTATATGTAAC
>JBAUIA010000145.1:0-5643 GCA_049680565.1 Phototrophicaceae bacterium | reverse complement strand
CCTTCAGGGACTTCCAGATCAATATCCCAGATGGCAGGTTTACTATTATAAGCAACCGTTAGATCATCGACGGTGAGTGCGATGGGACGTTTTTCACTGGATTGATTATTACTCATTGTCTGCTCCTAATTCGCAGGAAACAGTCAATAATGTATCGCTTGGTTGGCTTGTGAGTTCAGCAGGGAAGTCAGGGATGATAACATTAGCTCCTGCACAATCATAGGATTGCAAAATGGTGTAGACATTTTCTGCAATCATTCCAATATATGTACCACCGAATGTATCAGGTTCACCCATCGCATCGGAATACAATTCGCGCACACCAACACGCAACGTTCCCCCTGCATCTTCAACGGCTTCAACCACGGCTTCAACGGTATCAGGGGGCAAGCTACTTTCGATAAAAATTACAGGGATATTATTGTCAATGATGAAACTGACCACATCTTGAATATCACCCACACCTGCTTCATCTTCGGTGCTTAAACCTTGTATTGATAACATTTGCCAACCGAAGGCTGCGCCAAAATATTGAAAAGCATCGTGCGAGGTTACGAGGTAACGTTGCACTTCATCGACACTTCGCATCGCTTCATTTGCCCAATCAAATACAATCAGTAATTCTTCGGCATAAGCAGTGGCATTGTCGGTGTAAATATCGGCATTGTCGGGGTCGAGTTCGCCTAATTCATCGGCTAATGAGAGGATTGAAAGTTCCCAATTGCGCGGATCAAACCAGAAATGAGGATCATCCACATTGCTGAGTTCTGCTGATAAATTGAAACCACCAATGATATAACCAGCTTCTTTGACAGGATTCCCAAGCGCAAAAATTGTTGTGCCTTGTTCGCTGAGGGCTGCAAAGACTGTATCAAATTGTCCTTCGAGATTTAAGCCACTAAAAATCACAATATCGGCTTGATTCATTGCAGCAATATCGGATTCTGTTGGTTGGTATAAATGTGGATCAACGCCTGCACCCATCAATGAAGAAATTTGAATGTTATCAACACCATCTGTTAAGATACGTGCAATATCACTTGCTTGCGTAGTGGTTGCCACAATGTTGAGTGTATCGCCGTCTTGTGCTGAAACACCGCCTATAGAGACGATCAGTATGAAGGGTAGCAGCCAGAGTAATTTTTTGATTGTCATATGTTATTTCCTAAATATTAGCGATCAGGAGTTTATAAAATCATTTTTAGGTAAACCAAAAAATTTGTCAAGTACCATTTGTATTTATTGGATTATAGCAGGGTTTTATAAAAATTAGATTAATCTAAAAATAGATGTGATACGATGTGATGTGTATGGATTTTATAACGGATTCTTAATTTGTGTAACATATCAAATTCGTTACGCTTATCTTAGATATAGGATGCAAAGTAAGATTTGCACTTGGGATAAATAAATGATGAAAAATATATTGATTGTGGAAGATCAAGCTGCGACATATTATTCGCTAGAATTTATCCTTCAAGAAGAAGGGTATCTACCAATCATAGCGAAAGATATTAAAACAGCTACCAAATTCATCCAAGAACAAACAATTGATCTTGTGTTATTAGACTTTAACTTGCCCGATGGGCGTGGTGATAATTTTTTATATACGTTGCGTCAAGAGTATCATCTCGATGTACCTGTTATTTTAATGTCTGCAAGTTCACAGCTTGAAATGACCATGTCGATGGTTGACCTCGGTGCAGACCATTATTTACATAAGCCATTTTCATTAAATGATTTACTTGTTGTCATTAAAGATTTTTTGGTTGATTGATGTGGCGGATTAACGGCGTAAAGTATTATCAATTTATGGCAGCCTTCCTCCTGATTATTGAAGTGGGTGTCATTCTTGGGTTTGTGAGCTTATTGGTTCTATTTAATCTGAATAGGGTCGCGTATTCGCTTGTTCAACTGTTCTTGACGACATCGGTTGTCATTTATGTGATGGTTACGCTTAATTTGGTGGCTTATGTCATTATCTTTCAATTTTTTAGCCAACGGTCTGATGCGCGACATGATAAGGATTATCATAAATGGTTAAGAATCTGGTCACGCGCTAATTTTACGAATGAATTGCCCGATGAAATCCCGAACACACTAGCAATCCGCCAATCATTTATTGATTTCGTCAATAGTCATACATTTGACGCTAAATTCCTAAAGTGGGCAGCACAATACCAATTTTTGTCATATTGGCGCGAGCAACTCAGCAAGCATAATAAAGAAAATCTCATAGATGCAATTGCATCATTAGGATTGCTAGGAGATAAACGCGATTTAAAGGCACTGCAAGACTTTACACAATCGCATGATCTTGATATTGCAATCGTCAGCGTAACTGCACAAGCCCAGTTAATTACGCGCCTTGATGATGAGTCTGTTTCTGGAGCGATTGCCTATTTAGCCCACACATTGATACAACAAAATTTACCGACCTTTGTGATTGAAGATGTTTATTATTTGCTTGGGGCGCGTAACCTACTGCTAAAATCTTATGTATTATCGCGCGATACAATCAATGATAATTTGTTACTCGCTACCATTCATTCGATTGCTGCAAATTATGAATCGCAATTTGCAAATAATGTCGGTGCATATTTTACAAGGAGTGAATCGGATGTACGTGTTGCGATATTACGCCTATTTGTTAGGTTGAAATATATTCCTGAAAATTTCTTCAAAACTGTTCTATCTGCCACGCGAGACGACAATGTGGATGTTCGCCAACAAGCGGTTAAGACGATTCAATCCGCGCCTTTTTATCGCATTCGCTTACCTTTATGGTTGGCATTGGGCGATGATGAATGGGCAGTTCGTTATTCATCAGCAAGTGTCTTGTATGATTATGGTAAAGTTGGACAAGTTGTCTTGACAACAGCTAGCCAGAAACATGCCAGTGAATTAGGCAAGCAAATGGCAACGATGATCTTAGAAATGAATCAGCATTAAAGACTTTACTTCGTGGATTGCTCTTTATAGGGTAGTATCAGGGGTATAGTCTATTAATCTATTATGGATTCTAGCAATATGCTTATTTTTGAGATTATTTATGGCTTCTTCCAATATATTTTTCTCCTGTATTTTTTATTGATCGCTTTGATTTATGCGTTTAGTACCTATTTAGGTATCCGTGAGATAGTACAATATTATAATCGCTTGTCGCAACGTTCCCTCAATTCCATATTAGAACGCGATTCTTATGTTCCAATTTCAATCCTCGTGCCATCGTATAACGAGGAAGCCTCGATTGTGGCGAGTGTACGATCATTCTTGACACTACATTATCCTGAGTTTGAAGTCATTGTTGCATCAGATGGTTCAAGCGATGCAACCCTAGACTTACTCACACAAGCCTATGATCTTTACGAAATCGCCTATCCCTATGAAGAGCGTGTTGTAACACAAGCTGTTAAACGTGTTTTTCGATCAGCGCGGTTTCCGAATCTCATTGTTTTGGATAAAGAAAATGGGGGTAAAGGCGATGCGATGAACGCTGCCTTGAATATTGCTCAATACCCCATTGTTTGTGCTGTTGATGCCGATTCGCTGCTCGATAATGATGCCTTATTGCGGACAGCACGCTTATTCTTAGAAGATGAGACTGTGGTTGGCGTTGGGGCGACTATCCGTGCGCTTAATGGTGCAACGATTGAAGAGGGTAAAATCCGTCAGCTTAAACTTCCGAAGAGCTTTATTGCACGGATGCAAATTCTTGAATATAGTCGTGCTTTTTTTGGTGGACGAACAGGTTGGGCAAGTGTCGATGCTTTGATGATAATTTCAGGCGCATTTGGGGTGTTCAAGCGCGATATTCTGACGCAACTAGGGGGTTGGTCATCGCAAACAATTACCGAAGATATTGAGTTGATGCTCCGTATTCATAAATATTATCATGATGCTGGCATACCGTATCGCATTGAGTTTATCCCTGAACCGCTTTGCTGGACGGAAGTTCCAGAAGATTTGGCTAGCTTGCGTAAACAACGTAATCGTTGGCATCGTGGCTTATTTGAGGTGCTAATGATGTACCGCGATATGATCTTTAATCCCAAATATGGCATGATTGGCATGGTTGCAGTGCCTTATTATTGGCTCGTTGAAGCCTTATCACCACTCATTGAAGTGGGCGGATATATCTTTGTCATTGTGGCACTTTATTTTAATGTGTTACCCGTTGAATTTTGGCTGGCGTTAACAATCTTAGCCTTGCTATACGGTACATTGGTGACGCAATTAGCAATGGGGGTCGAGGCGCTCTTAGTAAATCGCTATGATCGCCTGAGTGATCGCTTGATCTTAATGGGGATGAGTTTGATCGAATTTTTTGGATATCGACAAATTTTATTATTTGAACGCTTAATAGCAACTTTCCAAGTGCAATCAAAACGCGGACAGTGGGGTAAAATGAAGCGAACAGGATTTCAGTGAAATAGTTTACTCTATCTTTTTTACAAGTTACAACTTTGCAAATGCAAGGTGACTATGATATGCTCTTATTCAGGTTGTTATAGGATGCCTAGACCTACAAAAGACGATGTCACCTAGTGAAACCTTGCACTACAAACTACATAGACCTTTTTCATGCTTGGGCAGTGGGTAAACAAGCTATTAATTATGAAGGAGTGTCCTATGAATGATTTTCCTCATTCATTGCTTGATGAATATAAAACACAAGCATCTATCTTACTCAAACAGCTACACTCAGATAATCAGCAACAGGCGTTGCAAGCTGCGATACGCTTTCAGCAATTGCCTCTATTTGCACAATTATCATCATCAGAAGTCATACAATCGAACACTGTAAAACTCAAACACGCTTTAGCTGTGATTGCTCATGAACATGCTTATGAATCTTGGCATGATTTTAAGCACTATCTCACCCGTAAAGATACCTGAGCGAAACGCCGAGATGCTTACTATACGCTTGTTTATCCGCGCCGATGTGCAGGATATGTGCTGGAATGGCATGCGGATTATGAGATTGCGAACAGCGAGCTAGGGCGTTCAGGTGGTTATCTATTCCCGTATAAAAAACAATTTTTCATCTGTGAATCTGCATACATTGAGGAACTTGGCTTAGACCCTGATGATGCCGATTGGCAAGCAATTGGCTACAACTGGGTTAAGCCCTTGAATCAATCAGCAGGGCAACGCTTGAACGCGCAACTCCTCGCATATGAGGTGCAATCATGATGATGCTCAAAACAAACTTACAAATATTTATGGATACCATTTGGAATCAAGGTGATTTTAGCAATCTAGCGCAGATGGTCAGTAATAGTTATACGGTGCATCATGATGTGGGTGATGCGTGGGAAGGGCAGACCCTTAATCACGAGATGTTTGTTGAGCGGGTGATGTTTTCGCGTAATGCTTTCCCTGATTTGCACTTTGATATACAAGATATGATTGCGGAAGATAATCGCGTGGTGGCATTTTGGATGATGTCAGGCACACATGATGGTGATTTGCCGAATTTACCGAAAACGGGTCGTCCGTTCAAGATTTCTGGCATGACGATTTATGATTTTGATGCGGATGGCAAAGTATGTGGTCATACACAGGCGTATGATCGTTTGGGATTTCTTGCACAGATGGGTATCTTAGGGTCTTAAGCGCCCATTAAAATAAAAAGACATC
>JBAUIA010000144.1:0-10858 GCA_049680565.1 Phototrophicaceae bacterium | reverse complement strand
GTTGCACAAGTTGGGGCATCTCCTAATGAACTGCAACTGATTACGCAAGTCGCTGAATATGACGAAACCGCGCAAGGGTTACGCCCGATTCGTAGCTATATCATTCGCGTGTTAGGCGTTTTAGAACATCGTATCGTCAATTTCGGAACAACCGTCAATAACATCCAAATTTTAGACAATCATCCACTTTTATATGAGTACACCACTAACCCAACGGCGCTATTTTTCCGAGGTGACTCTGCTAATGCTGATGAAGTCACAATGGATTTGATGCAAGCGCACGCAACCACCTTCTATCCTTGGCGACATTTTCCACAATATCTGAATATGGAACAACCCTTGTTGGAAATGGTCAAAGCAGGGGGTGGCTTAATCGGACAAATGCCTGCACCACTCGCCCAAGAGATGATAAAAGTCCTCAATCATCACAATCTTGAGCACAAAACAGCCGAAGGTGAGCCTTATATCAAAGTGCATGATAATCCTGCTTTACTACAAACCAAGCTAAAAGTCCTCTTATTTGGCGAATCTTACTTTATCTCCTATGGTTTCAGCATTCAGGAGATGAAAGGGCGCAATCCCAGCGTAGAATAACTTTGTAGGATCGGGTCTTTTTACTTTCCCAAAACTGTCATCTGTAGGGAAAGAGCATACCCTGTCCGAAAATTCAAAATAGACAGCTTAAAAATTGAACTTATTACTGAAAGAAGGAGTACCATATGAATTTACAAAATACCGTCGCCCTCGTCACAGGAGGCGCATCAGGCTTAGGTGAAGCCACCGTCCGCCGATTGGTTGCAGGGGGCGCAAAAGTTATCATTGCTGACCTCAATACTGAAAAAGGCGAAGCACTCGCTTACGAACTCGAAGAACATGCCATTTTTATTAAGACCAATGTCGCCAGCGAAGATGATATTCAAACAGCCGTCGAACGCGCCGTCGATACCTACGGCAAATTGAATGTCTTAGTCAATTGTGCAGGAATTGGCGAAGCTATGAAAACCGTCCACAAAGAAAAAGGCGCACATCCCTTAGACCGCTTTAAACGGGTGATTGATGTCAACCTGATTGGCACATTTAATGCCATTCGCTTGAGCGCCTTTGCCATGCTCAATAATGATCCCAACCAAGAAGGCGAACGCGGTGTTATCATCAATACGGCATCGGTTGCTGCCTTTGATGGACAAATCGGACAAGCAGCTTACAGTGCCAGTAAAGGCGGTATCGTCGGGATGACCTTGCCGATTGCCCGCGACCTCGCCCGAGATGGCATCCGCGTGATGACGATTGCACCGGGTTTGTTTGATACACCGCTTCTTGCGGGCTTACCCGAACCTGCACGGATTTCGCTTGGTCAACAAGTGCCATTTCCATCACGTTTAGGACAACCAGCCGAATACGCCCACCTCGCTCAACATATCATCGAAAACGTCATGCTCAATGGGGAAGTCATTCGGCTTGATGGAGCAATCAGAATGGCACCGCGTTAATTTTTGTAGGACGCTTAGACCATCATCCTGAAAGTCCTTAGTGTAAGGATTCGCTCTCGAAATAAGCTCAAATACAGCAATTGTATGGGCTTATTTTGCTGTACAATTTTTCGATAATTTGACAATACAGATACCCTGATAGGGGTGACTTTCATGCCCTTACGGATATAGAGATTGTTCAACTGGGCAAAATCAGCGATAATTAGCAATTGCACACTAACCATAAGATATATATTCAATGCAATTTGATGAGTTACAATTAGATGATCTTTTACTCCGCGCAGTCAAATCCGAAGGCTATACTAGCCCGACACCTATTCAAGAAAATGCGATTCCACACGTCCTAGCAGGGCGTGATGTGATCGGATGCGCTCAAACAGGTACTGGCAAAACGGCTGCATTTGCGCTACCCATCCTGCAAAATCTTGGCACAAAATCACACACGCGATACATTCGCGTATTAGTTTTATCACCGACACGCGAGCTAGCAGCCCAGATTGGTGAAAATTTCAAAACGTATGGACAGCACACACCGCTTAAACAAACCGTGATTTTCGGTGGCGTTGGGCAACATCCGCAAGCGCAGGATATTAAAAACGGCGTTGATATACTCGTCGCAACCCCCGGGCGCTTACTTGATTTGATGAATCAAGGCATTGTCAAACTGGATCGCGTTGAAGTATTCGTACTCGATGAGGCTGACCAAATGCTTGATATGGGTTTCATCAATGATATGAAACGAGTTATCAAACACCTGCCAAAAAAACGGCAAACATTGCTATTCTCAGCAACCATGCCACAATCGATTCAAGATTTAGCCGACGAAATTTTGATTAATCCCGTATTTGTTGAAGTTAATCCGCATTCCAGCACAGCAGAGAAAATTGACCAATCGGTTTTCTTGGTTGAGAGTGGCAACAAGCGTAATTTGCTCAAACATCTGCTAGATAATCGTGACCTTGAACGGGTACTCGTTTTCATGCGGACAAAGCATCGTGCCAATAATTTAGCCAAACAAATTTCACGCGGTAAACTGAAAGCAGAAGCGATTCACGGCAATAAATCACAAACGGCTCGCACCCGCGCCCTCAAGAATTTTAAAGATGGCAGAACCCGTGTGCTGATAGCGACTGATATTGCCTCACGCGGTTTGGATATTAACGATGTCACCCATGTCGTCAACTTTGATTTACCCAATATTCCTGAAAGTTATGTCCATCGTATCGGACGCACAGCACGCGCTGACGCATCAGGGATTGCTTATTCATTTGTGAGTGTAGAAGAACGCGCCTACCTCAAAGACATCGAAAAACTCATTGGTGAGCCGATTCCGATTATCGAAGAGCATCCCTTTGTATCCGATGTCGCTGTGAGTGAACCCATCCAAGAACCTAAAAAATCAAAAGGCAAGAGTGGCAATTCACGCAATAACAACAATCGTCGGCGCAATCGCAACCCACGCCGTAAATCCAAGAATAAACCCACTGAATAGCCCGTACTGTTAATCAGAATCCTCATGTGTAGGTGAATCTCTGCCTACACATGTTTTTAGGATTTTGGATAAATTCAAAGGTAATAAGTATACACATCATCGAAAGTGTAGTCTTCGTGTTTTTCGTGACTTCGTGGCGCAAACACACCATCATGTCATCGCCAAACCAAAACCCAACAATCGCCCTGTTATCCCCTGTTTAACAGGCAAACAATGCCCCAATTTTAAAGCGCGTTATAATACACTCACAAATACTATTGATAATTAGAGTTTATAAAACCTTATGAGAAAAAAATTACGGGGCATCAAGCGCACCACTTTCCTCTACGATTTCGATCTGTATCGCGTCAGTGTACCGCTTCATAACGCCCCCAAACGCGCCCTCAGCGTCATTGATATGATGCCTGATAACGCCACTCAAACCATGCTCTTCATTCATGGCTATGCAGGGGCAGCAGAATCCTTCGAGCGCCAGTTAACGCACTTCGCGCCCCATTTCCGCCTGATTGCACCTGATCTGCGCGGACACGGTCAAAGCGATGCGCCCTACACCAAATACTCTATGGATGAGATGCTCAAAGACATCGAAGCCCTCGTCGCGCACCTCAATCTCCCTGATAAATTCATCCTTGTCGGACATTCATTCGGTGGCTCAATCGCCGTTGAATATGCCAATGCTCATCCAGATCGCGTCGATAAACTGATCCTCATCGCTACCGCAGGCGAGTATCCCACACCCAAAATCGTCAACTATTTTTCGCGCTTTCCAACCCGTATTTTTCGCCCACTCTGGCGCTACCGTCCCCGTTGGGATGCCGAACTGCACGTCATGAAGCGCCTCGCCTTCAATAATTTGCTCATCTGGCAAGGCTGGAACTTACTCCGCAATCTACAGGTCGATACCCTCGTCCTCACAGGTGAACGCGATAACCTTTTTCCGCGCTTTGCCTTTGATGATGTCGGTAAAATGATCCCCAATGCCGAAGTCTATGATGTGGGTGCATCTAAGCATCAAGTCCAATTAGAGCGTTACCAAGCGGTCAATCGCGCCATTGAAAACTTTATCAATGAAAAGCGATCGTCATGGCGCGAACAAACCAATGATGATAATCTGCGCCCTTGGCTCGCCCATTACAATGAAAATATCCCTGCCTCAATTCCGATTCCGCAACGCCCGTTTCATCACTTTCTGGAAAGCGCTGCAGATTGGCGACCCAAGCAAGCTGCGATTGTGTTTTATGGTACATCGCTGACCTACCAGCAACTCAATGAAAAAGTGAATCAACTCGCGCACGCCCTCCGTGATTTGGGGGTCAACAATGGGGATCGTGTGATGCTCGTACTCCCCAATTGTCCACAGATGATTATCGCCTACTACGCCATCATGAAAGTGGGTGCAGTTGCAGTCTTACCAAATCCTGATGCCGATGCAACCCGTATCATTCACCAAGTCACCACTACGCAATCGAAAGTGTTGATTACACTGACGGCGTATAGTCAATTGGCAACAGCCCTTAAAGAAGTCGGTGTTGAAACCGCTATTTTTGTGGATATTCGCCACGCCCTAGAAGAAAGCGTCTATAAACGTGTTTTACAAGGTGTGGTTGATGAATTGCGCGATAATAGCCTCCAAGACTTAGGCATTTTGATGGATAAACTGATTGCCGATAAGCCGATTACCAATCCCGATATTTTCGTCTCGCATGAATCTTTAGCAAATATCAATTTCACCAGTGGCACAACTGATTTACCCAAAGGGGTCTGCCTCACGCATCGTAATCTAGTGGCGAATGCCCTACAAACACGCCATTGGATTCCTGATTTGCACTATGGCGAAGAAACGATTTTATGCGCTTTACCATTTTTACATAGTTATGGCTTAACAGGCGGCATGAATGTTCCTGTGACAATTGCTGCAACGATGGTTTTATTGTCTGTCTTTGATTTGCAACAAGTCCTTGAACATATCAAAAAATACAAACCAACCTTGATGCCCGGTGTGCCGTCAATGTATACCGCCATTAATCAAGCATCGAATGTGCGGAGTTACGGATTATCCTCCATTAAAGCCTGTATCAGTGGTGCTGCTCCTTTACCGATTGAAGTGCAAGAATCGTTCGAGAAACTCACTCGCGGGCGCTTAGTTGAAGGATACGGCTTAACCGAAGCTGCGCCCGTCACACATGCGAATCCTTTATTTGGATTACGGAAGGTTGGGTCAATTGGTGTTCCTATCCCTAACACAGATGCCAAGATTGTCGATCTCGTGACAGGGGAATCCTTACCGCACGGTAAAATTGGCGAACTCGCCGTCAAAGGACCTCAAGTGATGAGTGGTTATTGGGGCGAAGACCACGATGATGATGCCGAGTCCGTTGTGCGTGATGGATGGCTCTACACAGGCGATGTTGCTGTGATGGATCGAGATGGCTTTTTCCAGATTATCAGCCGCAAACGCGATACGATCATGACAGGGATTTATAGTGTCTATCCACGCGATGTCGAAGAAGTCCTCTATGAAAATAATAAAGTGCTTGAAGTTGCTGTTGTTGGGATTGGGCAAGAAAACGGGGAACAAAAAATCAAAGCCTATGTTGTGCCACGCCCCAATACAACACTCACTAAAGAAGAACTCATTGCACTTTGTAAACGTCGCCTTGAAGAATATGCTGTCCCTTGGGAGATTGAATTTCGTGAAATTTTGCCAAAATCATTTGTGGGTAAGGTGTTAAGACGTTTATTGGTGGATGATAAAAAAGATGAATAGTAGATTTTAATATCAAAAGTTCAAAATACTTTGGCATCTTTTTAATATGACACTATAATTTGTAATCTATCAGTACAATCAACAGATAATATTCATTTATTCTGTGAGCAAAGAAAGTTAATCGCATGGCAGATATTTTTGTCTCTTATTCACGACAAGACGAAGCATTCGGACGCACACTCCATGCACGTTTGACAGGTCTCAAGCGCGATGTTTGGATGGATTGGGAAGATATTCCATTTAACTCTGATTGGTGGCAAGAGATCAGACGCGGTATCGAGACGAGTGATAATTTCTTGATTATCCTCAGTAATGATTTTGTTAGATCTCCCGTATGTATGCTTGAAGTGGATTATGCACGGCAAAATAACAAGCGCATTTTAGTTGTTGCTCATAATTTTCACGAACGTGAGGATGTATCGGATCAATTACGACAACGCACCCAAGCATCCGAAACATTACAACAGTTGCTAGGTGATCGTGATATTGTCAATCTATCCACCGAAAATTGGACGACCATTGGTCATGTGAATTGGCTATTTTTCAATGATGAGACGAAGTTCGATGAAAATTTTCATAACCTACTCAAAACGCTCGATACCGACTTAAATCATGTGCGGACGCATACCAATTTACAAGTACGCGCCCTTGAATGGTTTACCAATGATCGCAATTGGAGTTTCTTAATAACAGGGGTATTGATCGACCAAGCAGAAGAATGGCTCTACGCTGCTGATACCGAAAATAAAGTACCAGTTCCTACATTTGTGCAACGCGAATTTATTAAAGAAAGTCGCCAACAACAACTCCAGCAAGAAAAACAAATCGAAGATATGCAGACACGCGCCAAGCGGTTTCGGCAAGCCTCTATCGTTGCAGGCGCTATTGCAGCCGTGATGATTATCATTGCAATTGGCTTATCGGTTGTGACAGGGCGTGTTGCATCCCAAGCCCAGCAAGACTTAAATACAGCCCAAGCACAAGTGAACTTTGCCGATGAGCAAATCGTTTTAGCAGAAGAACAAGTTGCATTAGCAGAAGAGCAAGTCGCTGCTGCTAATATTGTTGCATCGGAAGCTGTTGGTACACTGACGATGATTCCGCCAACATTTGAAGCGATTCAACGGGATATTGATTCCAATAATACACAGGTGGCATCCGTAGGCGAAACCTTGACACCGATTGCTAGCACGCTGGAAAGTGCGGAAAATGCACGACAATCCGCCCAATCACTTGCAGCCGATGCCCAAACACAAGTTGTTAATGCCAATAATTCATTAGCCAATGCGAATACAACCCTGACCCCGATCTCGTTGACCTTAACGCAAAGTTCAGATGCTCAAGCGACTGCCAATAGCTTAGTTGTTTTGTCTAATGCTGAACTAACTCAAATTGCACCAACCTTATCACAAGCCAGTACACAAGTTGTCAGTGCGAGTACCCAAATTGCTGATGCTGAAAATCAAGTAGCCAATGCAGCTATACAGGTTGCTGATGCTAGCACACAAGTAGCAAGTGCGAATACACAAGTCGCCGATGTTGATAATCAAATCGCAACAGCCGATGAACGCAATGTGCAATTGGCAAGCACAGCAGAGGCTATCCGTGCTATCGCTGAAAGTAACCGTCTACAAGCACAAAGCCAAGCCTTGATCGTCAGTGCGGAACAAGCAAGTGTGAATGGCGATATTGACCTTGCACTCGCCTTGATACTCGAATCTTATGATATTGATCCTAATTTGCCACAAACACGCCGTTTGCTCAATTCAATTGCCTATACCAGCGCGCGCTTTATTCTCAGAGATGTTTCTTTTGTGACCTTTGATAGCGACTCATCAATGATTGCATATGGTATTGATAATGAGGTTGTCATCGTTGACATCGAAAGCCGACAAGAGATTGTGCGTTTAACAGGACATACAGAGCGTGTCGTGGATGGCGCATTCAGTGCGACGGATAACTTGTTCGTCTCAGGCTCAGTGGATACCAATGTCATTACTTGGAATACCGATACTTGGACAGTTGAACGTGTGCTAACAACACATGAAAATCCAATTACAGATATTGCTTTTGATTTGCAAGGTCGTCGGATTGGGGCAGTTGCCAATAATGATGTCGCTATCGTTTGGGATGTCCCTGATAATTACCGCGAAATGATCTATGAATTTGATAATCCCGATACATCACTGACACAAATTGCATTTTATGCCAATGGCTTGCGCTTCCTTGCATGGGGGCAAGCAGGGTCAGTGCCTGTTCAATATCGTGTGAATACCACAAGCAACCAACCACCAACACGCCATCTTGATCGAATTTTTACCGTGCTGAATTCAGCATCACAAGAAGGGCAAACAGTTCGTAAAGCAATGATTGAGGATGAATTTTTTCTCGATATTTATGATCTAGTACAACCTAGCACTGTCATATCATTTGTGACAGGTTTTAACTGGAATACAGGCGAAGATGTTGTGGGCGCACGCGCTTTTAACTCATCGGGGTCTGAGGTTGTCTTTTCAATTGAGAATCAACGCGAGCAAACCAATGACATCATTTTGATGAATACGGCACAGCGCGAACGTCGATCAGGGCTTACATTTCAAGGAGATGCGACCCAGCGTGTAACGGCATTGGCTTACAGCCCTGATGAACAAACGATCTTATCAGGATTTGGTAGTTATCTTGTTTTGTGGGATGCTCAAACAGGGCGTGAATTACGTCGATTTGGGGCGCATCTCGATGATATTATTCGGATTACCTATAGCCCCGATTCAAAATATGCGATTACACAATCGCGCGATGGCAATTACCGCGTATGGGATGTGAGCTTCTCAGACCCTGCTGTCAGTAATCGCATCTCAATTCCTAATAATTCTGGAACGCCGCCGACAAATCCGGGCTTATCACCTGATAATAGCGAACTCTATTTCAATATTGCCTCCGATATTTATCGTTATAACACGCAACGGGGACGGCGCATACGCGATACATTCTCATTCTTTGGTTTGCAAGATGTTCTATATAGCCGTGTAAACGCTTATATCGTGACAATTGCTGCCGATACAACAACGGTAGACCCAAATGCCCGCATGTGGGATATGTCAAGCAATTCCCCAAGCCTTTGGCAAGATGAACTTCGTCCGGATGTCGATGGTGTGATTGATCCTGTTGGGACTTTCAGTGCTGATGGACGACAAATTGCCCTCAGTATGACAACATTCATCCGTGTTTATGATGTAACGAATCCTAATATTCCTGTTTTGACACATGAGTTTGATCGGCGTGGTATGGATATTGGCGCAGTTATATTTAGTCCTGATGGACGTTATCTCTATGCTGCTGTGAATCAGCTTGATGGTGTAGAAGCCTATGCGATTGTAACGTGGGATTTGCTTGAAGATACCATGATAAGCCCCATTCCTATCCCGCATGTTCGTCCGATTACATCAATGGATGTGAGTGCTGATAATAATCGGATTATCACAGCATCAGCCGATCATAGTATTATCCTCTATGATTTACAGGCAAATACGATCTTACGACGCATGTTGGGGCATCGTGGTTCTGTAAATCGCGTTTACTTTGGCGAGAATGACGATGTTGCACTGTCAGCATCGGATGATAGCACACTCATTTTATGGGATTTGGAGACAGGGCAGTTGATCCGACAATACACCGTTGGAAATCCGATTTCAGGGCTTTACTTATCGAATGACCATACGCTAGCCGTATCAACCGATACAACAAATTTTGTAACAGTATGGCGAATTGAATCACTGGATGATGTTGTTGAATGGGTTGTTGATAATCGCGCATTGTTACCGCTTACCGATGAACAATGCCGTCAATTTGAAATTGAATGTGATGGCTATGATGGCGTAGATGATACACGCACACTACGCTGATTGAGAGCTTATATAGGGGTATGATACGCATCATGCCCCTTGTATGAAACTTTACGGTGAGTTCTAACTGCTGTGGCGGAAAACGAGAATATCGCCTTCTTGCACAATGTATTCTTTACTTTCGAGGCGCATTTTACCTTCGGCTTTGACTTCTTTTTCGCTACCGAGGCGTATCATATCGTCGTAAGGGATGACTTCCGCACGGATAAACCCTTTTTGAATATCGCTATGGATTGCGCCTGCTGCTTCAAAAGCAGTTGCCCCTGCTGGGATTGTCCATGCGCGGACTTCGCTTTCGCCTGCGGTCAAGAAATCTTGTACACCTAGCAGATCGTACGATAGGCGAATCACCTTATCAGCACTCAATTCAGTAACGCCATATTCTTCCATGAACATTTCAGCATCTTCTGGGTCAAGTTGTGCCAGTTCTGCTTCTAAGGCTGCTTGTAAAGCAATATGATTGGCTTTGCTATATGGATAGTCTATTGCATCATCACCTGCTTCACGCTCATCCCCCAAATTAATCACAATCAGAACAGGTTTAAGTGATAAGAAACCAAAGCCACCCATCATCTTGCGTTCACGGTCTGAAAATTCCATATCACGGAGCGGTTTTTCTTGTTCTAATTGCGCGATGATTTTCTCCATGAGCGGTTTTTCATCGAGCATGGCTTCATCGGCACGCTTGCCACGTATTCTGATTTCATTTTCGATACGTTCTAAACGTTTTTCGGCTGCCATCAAATCTAAAAAGAGAAATTCACCATCAAGCGCTTCAAGATCACGTTGTGGATTCACACTTTCATAGGGATGTGGCACAACATCACTCTTGAATGCACGTACCACATGCACAAATCCATCGACTTGTTGTAATTCACTTCTGAGAGGACCTTCTAAGCCGCCTTGACCAATCCCTTTATCCAGCCCACCGACATCGGAATATACGACTGTTGAGTGGGTTTTCTTTTTGGAGTTATAGAGTGCTTCTAGTTTGTCGAGTCGTTCGTCAGGAACTTTAACAACAGAGGTGTTGACTTCAAATATGCCACTGCTAACAGCACTTGTTGCATACTCGCCACCTGTCAGGGCATTGAATAAGGTTGTTTTGCCACTATTGGGCAAGCCAATGATGCCTAATCGCATTGTTGCTCCTATTGATTATCATAACAAGCGAGCCTATGCTCACTCATGGAATAGTCAAAGTATA
>JBAUIA010000143.1:0-1943 GCA_049680565.1 Phototrophicaceae bacterium | reverse complement strand
AGATTGTGCTTTGCAGACCAACCGCGAAATGAAACGGATGAAATAAGCCCAAGAGCTATGAGTATCTAGGCTAAGATTTATTTTGGCGCACGTTCTATTATCAGCATTCACAATCCTCATCCTGTATTCTT
The DNA here is from genome assembly GCA_049680565.1 of Phototrophicaceae bacterium. Lineage (GTDB taxonomy): Bacteria > Chloroflexota > Anaerolineae > Aggregatilineales > Phototrophicaceae > JAUZRW01. Next base: position 1,812 of record JBAUIA010000143.1, on the reverse strand, counting down.
CTTCAATGACATCGAATACCGACAGGTGGGGAAATTAGAACAAGCAATGAAAGCACCGCCATCGCGACGCGCTTTAATCAATAACTCCGAAGAACAATTAGGACACTGTTGACCTGTGAAATGTGGGTCATCTGCCACATTACGGCTGTACTTACAGTTGGGATAGGCAGAACAAGAATAAAAAGCATCCCCTTTGCGCGAGGTACGCTGTTGCAAGTTTCCAAGATGACAAACTGGACAAATTAAGGGATCGTCCGCGCTATTGACTGCAGACTGCCCTGCCCCACGCTCTACATGCCATTTAGCCAAGAGCGGTTCGAGCTTCTGCCAAACAGCATCGAGGAAGGTACGGGCATCTAACTCCCCGCGTGCAACCTTATCGAGTGCCAATTCCATAGCAGCTGTGAATTGTGGATCAAAGATCAGCGTAAATTCTTGCTCTAGAAAAGATGCGACCCGTAAGCCTAATGTTGTCGTCACAAACTTGCGCTTTTTCAGCTTAACATAGTCTCTGTTTTTCAAGGTTGCAATGGTTGAAGCATAGGTTGAAGGTCGTCCAATGCCCGCTTGTTCGAGATGTTGGACAATACTGGCTTCAGTAAAAGCAGAGGGTGCTTTGGTGAAATTTTGTTGTGGCGTTAAGCGTTGTAAGGTGCAGAGATTGTCTGCAGTCAAATAGGGTAAGGTCTGTGCTGGATCGGTTTCAGAGGTTTGCGTGTCTGTATCTGAGGTATGAGCATACACAACTAAAAAAGCCTCAAAGGTTAATTGCTTGCTTTCGGCTTGGAATAGCGCCTGCCCCGCTTGAATCGTAAGGCGTGTGCGTAGATACGCCGCATCTGCCATTTGCGAGGCTAAGAACCGTTGCCAAATTAATAGATAAAGTTTCTGGTAAAGAGGATCATCCAATTCGCTAGTAACATCGGTTAGGCTGACATCGGTTGGGCGAATGGCTTCGTGTGCTTCTTGAGCCGAGCCTTTAGCGGTGTAAGACCGAGGCTTATCCGGTAAATAGACATCGCCAAATTGTGCTTGGATATAATCAGATGCCATTGTCTGAGCTTCATGTGCAATGAACGGGCTATCGGTTCGCATGTAGGTAATGAGTCCATGCTCATAAAGTTTTTGAGCAAGACTCATCGTGCGTTCTGTGCCTAATTTGAGATGGGTCGATGCGGCTTGTTGCAAACTGGATGTAATGAAGGGTGGATGCGGTTTACGGGTCACCGTCTCAGCAATTGTATCGTTGACCCGATAAGCTTGGGCACTAAGATAAGCTAATGCCTGATCTAATGTTTGTTTATTTGGAAAGGTATGGCGTGACCAAGCCTGTCCACCCCACTGAATTAAACGTGCTGAGAATGACTCAGCATCATGAAGGAGTTGCGCGTCAATTTGCCAATAGGCTTCAGGCTTGAAAGCTGTAATCTCACGTTCACGCTGAACAATTAAAGCCAGTGTCGCACTTTGGACACGCCCCGCTGAGAGATTACTGCCCTCTAATTCAGTCCACAAGACAGGCGAGACTTTGTAGCCTACCAAGCGATCCACAATGCGTCGGGTTTCCTGAGCCGCTACTAACTTCATATCAATATCGGTAGGATGAGCGAAAGCCTGCTTAATCGCGGCTTCGGTGATAGCATTGAAGCTCACGCGCCACACCGGACAGGTCGGTTTTAAGACCTGACGTAGATGCCAAGCAATGGCTTCGCCTTCGCGGTCAAGATCACTGGCAAGGTAGAGACCATCGGCTTGTTTAAGCGCATCACGCAAGCGTTTAATGACTTTAGATTTTTTAGAGAGATTGGTGTA
>JBAUIA010000142.1:0-2432 GCA_049680565.1 Phototrophicaceae bacterium | reverse complement strand
CAGCCAAAATTTGGGAGATAACTTGGCATAAAAAGGTTTAGAGTGATTATGTAACTAGATCTTTAACACCTAAAAACTATCAACTCAGGCACGAAAACCACTATCATGGAGAACTTAGGCTAGTTTTACATCTATCTCTTTACCAGAGTGTATTCAAGAGCATCTGATTGACCTGATTAAATGGTATTAAATTAGTCATATTTTACCCCTTAATAGGTGCGTAGAATGCCATTCCGCGCAATAATTTTTTGCCACAATTAGCAGGTAACGCAATATGGCTTTTACCACAAGGCGATCCGAATGCAGTGCGGATTGATGCATCTACAGCAGACTCTCGTCCAATAATGCTACCCGCAGCAGGGCGTGAAATTTTTGTCACGGATGAGTGGTTATGGATTCTTGTTGAAGATCGATTACTTCAAATTGATCCTGTCCAAGCGCTCATCATTGATGAAATTGAGGTTGGTAATGCTAACAATTTAAGCACATCAGACGGTTTCTTGTGGTTATTGGATAAAGATAGTAATGATGTTCTCAAGGTTAGTCTGGATACCTTAGAAGTCAGTACTTTTTCGTTTGATTTTAATTTAGGACAACTTTATCTCAGTGATAATCGCTTATGGTTGACTAAAGGCAATGACCAATTGGTTATGGCAGATAACACAAGGGGACAGGTTATTGCACAATTAGAATTACCGCGTGCAAATGAGGTAAGTGGTGTGGTTGATGATGGTGTTCATCTATGGTTTGTGATCTCATCACAAGGCTTAGTCCAAGCTGTTCGCCAAGATGATGGGTCACTGTATACACGGCTTGTTATCTGCGATAATGTGAGTATTCCTGTTTTTGATGGTACGAATATGTGGTTCTCCTGCTCACAAGATCAACAGTTACTCTATGTGCCTGCAGTTTTCTTCCAATTTGATATCGAGGGCTTTGAACGCGATAGCTTTGAGCATACCCCGCGTGTATTCGATGATCTTTTATGGCTCTCTATTGAACAAGGGGGGCGTATTATTTCTTATGATGGTGCACAAGAAATCGAACGTTTGGCACCGGGAACGCCTTTATTACCTATTAAAAATGATGATCGTTATATCTGGACGGCGGTTACAAATCCCGGTCAATTATTTAGAATTACTCCTCGGCAAAATATGTTTGGAGAAACACGGAACTCAGCTACTGACAGCTTAGACATTACTGGCGAAATTACTAATTTTGAAATAATAGACGATCATATCTGGGTGCAAGTTGCACAGACTCTTGATTTTGATTTACCTAATCTTTACATCATAGACCGTCATACATTAGAGGTTGTGCACGAACATAATATTGAGATTGTCACATCAACTATCACACAGATTGGTAATGATGTATGGGTGAGTGCTTCAGGCTTTGTAGATGGCTTTATCTATCGTTTGGATGCCAAAACAGGGAATATTTTAGAAGCTGCGCTTGATATTCCTGATACCTCATTTGGTGCATGGAGTCCTATTCCTATCGGTGATACATTATGGTTTACGGCGGGTGCGCCATCGCTCGGTAATTCAGGCGAAATTTTTGCTGATTTCTTATTTGAAAATGATAATGATAATCGTATTGGGGTTGCTGCTTATAGCATGAGTATTAATAATTGGTATGATTTTATCGAGCTACCCAGTTTACCCTCGCGTCCCTTAGCAGATGGCAGTGTTTTCTGGTTTGCTAGCTATGAAGATCGTATTCCTGTTATTGTGCGTACCGAGGAAAATTTGGAAAGTGGCATCATGGCACTTGATGTAGAGACCCGTCAATTATACGGTCCCTACCCTATTTGTGAATTTACCAGTGGGCGCTATATTGAAGGACCATTTGTGTGGGCTGGTTGTTCATCACCCGAGACAACTTTCACATTACTGAACCGCCAGACACTCGATATTAACCGAACGTACGACAACATTGGATCACGCCCTTGGTCGCCTGTTACGATTGGGGATTATATTTGGTTTGTTTTCCAAGATACTAATAATGCAGTGGTTTTCAATAAACAAACAGGGGATTATATTCAAGAATATGCTTTAGGATCACGTCCAGCACCACCTGTTGTATTTGATGGCGATATATGGGTTTATAATACAGGCGATGGCTCATTGCAGCGCATTGCAACTGATATTCTTCCGAATTAAGTGTGAGAGTATCTTTTAGGAAAATCTTATAGCAGGTTCAGATTGTGTTGAGCCAATTGACTAACCGATTTATTGGAACGGACAATCACCCTCGCTGGTATAGAAGAGATGCCACAGCGTGGTTTCGATTTCTTCGCTTTTAATCGTCACATAAGCGATTTGGTCATCTTCATGCGAGATCGTATCGGTGATGAATTATGTTCCGATATTGCACACGATAGCTGATCTATCGTTTTTTGCAACAGAATCGTTTTACCCCATTGGTGT
>JBAUIA010000141.1:0-3084 GCA_049680565.1 Phototrophicaceae bacterium | reverse complement strand
CAAATGTGCAAATGAGGCTAAACAATGGTACGAAACACTCAATCAAGTGTCTCACACCATTGTTGATATTATTAAGTTAAGGTTAGCTACATCAGATTATGTTAAGGTGTTGTTCCATGAATACGCTGACCATTAACAAAAACAGGAATGTAAGCTGTTGGTCTAAATTGGTTAGTTAAGCCACCTTGCAATGACCAATCGTTACTAGGTGTAAATGAGAATGACCAATCCCTTAAATGCAGTGCGCCATTGAGTTGCCATGTTGAGTTAGGTGTTAATGCGGTTGAATATCGAACTTCAAAGTAATAGATATTACCTGCATGTAACTGAGCGCTTTGTACTTGTGCTGAACCTGTTGAATCCCAGTAATTTTCAAATACATAATCACCAACTGTAGCACCATCATCGACTTGGAAATAGAACCGCCATGAAACGCCGTTCAATGTTTGCTGTGAATCATTGATAATCTGTATCTGGAATTGTACTTGTTGATTGTTATTAGTCGTCACGAGTTGTTGTGTGCGTATGCCTTGTGGCACGCTTACAACTGGCGGATTCGTTGGTTGTGTTGTTGGCACAGTGGTTGGTTGCGCTGTTGGTAAAGTTGTCGGAACTATCGTTGGTAAAGTGGTTGGTTGTGCTGTTGGCACAATTGTCGGAACTGTCGTTGGTGGATTAGTTGGGACGGTCGTTTCCGTTGCTGAAGTAGTCGGAACTATGGTCACAACAGTTGGGTTAGTCGGCATGTTTGTCGCTGTTGATGGATTGGTTGGTTGTGTTGTTGGTATGGGTGTGCCACCACCAGAGATCATAAAAGGCTCATTTGGATTATTCAGATGACCTGTCATCAACATCATCGTTAACAAGCGCCACGAGTCGTTATAGTAATTATTCAAGCTACGATTATAGACTGCATTATAAGCTTGTTGACGAGTTGTATTACCCGGTTTGCCAATTTGATCGCATCGTGAGCGGTTAGGTGAAGTCATGCCCCAAATAGCATTTGCAGCATGGGCAACAAAAAATGTATCAGTGTAGCTATTCACTGCTGTGCCATTTAAGCGATATTCTGAGCGGATATTATTCAGTTGGACACCATCAAAGAATCCACCGACATCATTAAGAACGTCACTCGCACGCTCATCATCAAACCAATAGCGTGCCATTGCTAAACGCCACGATACACGCGCAGCATCCCACCCCCAATACGCTGATGTGCTCCCTTGCCAAGGCACAGATTGAACTTGTCCCTGATAGGTGACCCAGTTTGGCACAAGTTTAGAACAGCCAATCGTTTGTGATTGTTCCATTAAGTCATAATTGCGGGTATTAACAGCTTCCCATTGTGGATTATTCGTAAAATCTGCAAAAGCAGTGATATAAGCAGGGGAGAAATAAGATAAATTGACAATGCCATTCTGGAAATCACATTGTAGACACCAACGGTCACCGGGAAGTAATTCATAACCTTGATTGTTGTTCAAGCCTGCATACGGTTGTGAACCGGGTTTATCAATTTCATGTGTCCAAATCGCATTAATCATAGCGGTTGCAGCATTACAATAGTCATGACTAGATTGCCAATCACCGACTTGAATCCGTCGACACGCATAAATTAAGGACATTGCCATATCAAGATCGGCATCAGTTGCTGCGCCTTCATCAAGTACCTGACCATAAGATGCAATGTGCCATGACATCAGACCATTACGATTAAGGTGTGATTGTGCGTATTGCCATAATCGGTCATACATCGGTTGGTCATTCATGGCTACGGCGAAGAGCATACCATAGGCTTGTCCTTCTGAATATGTAGCTCGCGTACTCGCATTAGAAACAATGCGAATCGCATCACGTCCATTAGCGCTGACAAATTCCATATAATTTTGTTGCCAATTCTGCCACCCTTGCGTGATATGATTTGGATCATAATCAACAATGAGCGCTGATTGTGTGTCTTGTGCCTGTACTTTAGTAAATGCTATTAGCAAGATACAAACTACAATAATCTGAATACGATACATAATTTTCTCCCACAGATTAACAATGTTATGCTACGATGTGCAATTATTCACGATCATCGATTACTATTTTGTCGTATGAATTTTTGAATGTAATTTATTAAAATTCACATTACGAAAACAGTCTAACATAATTATTGGCAAATAATGGTAATAAAACTTGTAATAGTACCATATGGTCATTACAGAAGCTTTGCTAAGATAATTTACCCCGATTTTTGTTACTGTTTCAGCATTTTTGGCATCTAATGACCTTTCCAGAAGAGATTCACTTTATTAGACGTAAAAAACCACTACCTCTGGTAGTGGAAGTAACAGAGGTTAGACCGTGAAGTGAAAACGAGTATGATAAATCGTCCTAGAAGGTGCGAACTTAAAGGAGATTTATCATGACTCGTGAGTTTAAGAAGTTAACACATACTCTATATCAATGTAAGTATCACGTCATATTCTGCCCAAAATATCGGTATCGAATATTAACAGGTGATCTTGGCGCATATGTATATCGTGAGATATACCGATTGTGCGAGCAGAAAGAAGCTGTCGAAGTAATCGAAGCGAATGTGCAAGCGGATCATGTACATATGGTGTTATCAATAGCACCGAAATATAGTGTGTCAAGCATGATGGGATATCTAAAAGGTAAGCTTGCAATTCGCGTGTTCCAAAGCTATCCCGAAGTGAAAAAGCGCTTATGGGGAGGCAAATTATGGTCACGGGGTTATTGTGTGAGTACGGTAGGGCTTGATGAGGACAAAGTGCGAAAATATGTCAAATGGCAAGAAACAAGAGATAAGCACCAAGAAACTCATCAAAAGAGATTGTTCGATTAAGTAGAAACAGTATGAGCGCGCCTTCTAGGCGCAATGTTGAAAGCCACCGCTTTTAGCGGTGGATCATTTACTTATACTTTAAATCAGTGTCCTTATGGGTCGCTCTTTTGTAATGCTTTCTTTTAAAATGATGACTAACAGATTCTAATTGCTGCTTGACTTTTTACCCCATTGGCGAACCTAAGCCATTTTATGTTCAATTGAAGTAGTTTATCTGTTGCAATTAGATG
>JBAUIA010000140.1:0-4129 GCA_049680565.1 Phototrophicaceae bacterium | reverse complement strand
CCACTCTAATTTGCATATTTTAAACATCAATTTTGAGGAGTTTTGAGCGCATTTCAACCTAACTTGACACAAAATTTGGTCATTCTTTGATTTTTTGCTCTCAAGTGGATGAATTGTGCACACCCCTCATTTATTTGTATAGTTTAGTTAGATAGCATCTTTGATGCTGTCTGCCCAATCATCTACTTGTTTTTCAGCTTCTTCTTGTGCCATACCATAGCGTTCTTGTATTTTTCCAACAAGCTGTTGTCGATCACCATCGATCTGATCAATTTCATCGCCTGTTAGTTCACCCCATTTTTCTTGAACACCACCAGCAAACTGTTTCCAATTGCCTTTGACTTGATTCCATAAACCGTCACTCATAATATTATTCCCCTTGATATTTTTCATTACCCTAAATCTAAATATCTAGACACAAATTAACCTGAGTTATTTATAAGATTCGTGTATTAGTTGATGTGAAATGCTTATAGATTTCTAATTATAGAGAGATTTATAGATACAATTCTTAACCAAGAGTATTCGGAAAATCACAGATTTAGATGCTGAAAATGCTCCAAAAACTCGTACTCTGTAGAATATCTGTCTAGTGTCGGGTCGCTAGAGATATTAAATAATGTTGCTAGTTGCTAAAGATTCTCTGTAGCTCAAGAAAGATAAATGTTTGGGTTTTCACCCTGTATTTATCGTGATTTTCGCAGATATTTACAGGATGAACCTTATTGAGCACTTAATAGCACATTGAACTAGCACCAAAGGTTATTAAACAACTTGAATGGGATTGAGGTAAGCCAAACAATTCTGAACATTGAACCAACTGATCGTATTTTTATGTTTTCGGCCTTTTTGAAGAAACATTTATTCTATCCGCTCTCAAATTAGGCATAGTAGGTTACTTAATAAAGGATGTGTCAGATGATTTAAGTGTCATCATTATAGCCTCTTACAATGGTGAGAAAGTTTTTTCACCACGAATAAATGGATTAATTGAGAGAGACTATACAAAACGCGATAAAACCGCTGTCGTTTATACTTCTGATACATTTCATACAAATGACTAATAGTGGGTTTAAAGTGTCTCGTTATGGTTGAAGCAAGTGTCAATCTATCAATCGAGCCATAATATGCTTATACAAGAACTGTCTACAATTATCTCAGGAATGACTATATGCGATGTCAATGGTGACAGGATTGGGATCGTTGATAAATTTATCCTCAATAAAGAGGCTGTAGCAACTGATGAAAGTGAGCAACAAACTGTAGAAGATCAACTCAAACAACTCATTGGTGAGCATAGTATATCTGAGAATTTGAATGAGGACGTCTATAAAATAGGTTTCTTGCACATTGAATGTGGTTTATTTGAGGATAATATTATTGTCTTTCCTCATCAGATTGACGCTATTGATGGCAAGGAAATTTATTTGAATATCAATAAAGATGATTTACTCAGCTTTTAATTGCTTCTGAAAAAATATTTTATAAAACTCATATTTAAACCCTCTATATCTACAATTAGGTACTTTTAGCAAGCTACCTAATTATCATAGATAAAATATTCTAATGCACTAAATTAGTGCTAATCATTGTTGATATACGTGGATTACTCATCATTTTCAGTACACTTGATACATTCACTACATTGCAGATCATCTATTTCACCTAAAAGGATGAAATCACCCTCATCTTTCATGAACTCTATTAAATGCTCATAGCAGAAACACGTGGTAATCACTTCACCATCATCGTAAGTTATGACATAAGATTGAACACGCTTGTTATCCATATCGCTCACCTTACCATAAAAGGAAACACTTCAGATTTTACTTATGTAAATAGACTTTTCAACACCTAATACCTATCCATCTAGGCACGAGAACTAACCCGTAGTGTTCAAAAAGTCATCTCTGTGTATTTTCAACCTCAAATTATCGAATTCATGACTGTATTCTGTTAGTTTGCTCAATACAAATGTGAGGTTGATAATTTGGGATTTCATATCATTTTGTCTATCTGGAAATTTCTGCTTGATGTCCTTGAATTGTTTTCGATGAGTGAGCATGAAAAAGACATCCAGATTTTGCTTCTGCAACAGCAACTACGCATTGCTGAACGTCAGCAAAAACGCGCCCCCAGTCTTACTCGATGGGAGAAAATTGGGAAAATGGGAACAACGGAACAGAAAATGTACATAAGCTAACTGTGCTGTTTAGGAGGTTTATTTGCAAAAAAGTCCATCAAGCTCGCGACAGATAAACCACTCGCATCAAAATATCTCATTTGCTACTATTTAAGCCTTTAAAAGTAGCGAAAGAGTCTCACCAATGGATATTGAAACCGGTCGTATTTATGACCGACTTCGTTTACATGACCTCATTGAACAATACCCTGACTGGAGTGTAACAAAGCTCGCCCAAGAATTAGGTCGAACACGCCATTTTGTCTACACATGGCAGGCACGTATCTTTGATCCCAACAATAAGACCTTCCCGAACAAGTATATGAGCCACTCTTGTGCCCCTCAATCCAATGAAAAATGGGTACAACCAGAGGTTGAAAAAGCCATTCTTGAGCTGCGTGAAGAATTGAGTGAAAAACATGCGCGTAAAGCTGGGGCAATACCCATCATTGGTGAACTGCGTAAGCGAGAAGATCTCAAAGATGCGGGATACTATCTACCTACATCATCCACAACGATCTATGAAATCCTACGTCGTCATGGCTACATCTTACCACCGATTAAATATCAGTATCATCCAGTGATTTTGCCTGCTCCAAATGAAGAATGGGAAGTTGACTTTGGTCTAACACAACTAGGAGATCGTAGCTGGTTCGAGTTCTTTGCAGTTGTGGATCGGGGTACATCTCGGATTATCTATCTTGAAGGGGATGAACGTTACAACGCCGAAACAAGCTTAGAAGCCTTTGCACGCTTATTTATCCAACATGGGATGCCAAAACGGATTCGGATGGATCGAGATACACGCTTTGTTGCGTCTTGGACCAGTGACGGCTATTCATCTGCATTAATTCGCTTTTTACGCGTGTTAGGGGTTGAGGTCATTGTATGTCCACCTCGTCAACCTTGGAAGAAGCCCTTCGTGGAACGTGCCATTTATACCATTAAGTATGAAGGTTTCCCCAAATATCCAATGAATGATATTGCGGATGCACATGATGCTATGGAACAATTCAAACATTTTTACCATGAGGAGCGCCCACATCAGGGACGTGCTTGTGGGGGTAAGACACCCAATGAAGCTTTTCCAATGCTACTGGCTTTGCCACATGTACCTGATCTGGTTCATCCTAACGTATGGCTTGAACATGACCATGGACGGGTATTTCGCCGTCGGGTGAATAGTCGAGGCTTTATTCAGGTTGATAAACATCGCTACTATGTCGGTAAACCTCATGCCAAAAAGCGTGTACTCGTTCATCTGGATGCTACAAACCGATTGTTTAAAGTCAATGATGGCGAGCGTGTGATTGCTGAATTTGCCATTAAAGGCTTATCTGAGCAAGATACGATTCGCTTCAATGAGTATCTCAAGCAAATGTGTATTGAAGCACGATCCACTGAACTCCACCGCTTCATGATGTGGCATCGGCGTGGTGACGAGGCTGCATAACGGTGGCTTCTGACAATATAATCCTCTCTGTCGAGCCAAATTATCTTTGGACTCATATTTCGGATGTCTTGATCGGGGTCATTTGCTGATTTTATAGAGATTTTTTTCTTCGATTTCACTGTTTCTCATGAAATGACAAGTCCATTCAGACCTCAAACAAGATATTTGTGCCGTTGGCTTGCTGAGCTAGAATAAGTGTCGCGAGCTTGATGGACTTTTTCGCAAATAAACCTCCTAAACAGCACACAAGTTTAAATGTTTGAAAAAATTAAAAATATCAGTTGACTGGCAGGGTGTTTATACAAGCTCAAACAAAAGTTTAAGCCCACCCCTGCCAGTCTTGAAACCCCATAGAATATCAATTTTAAGGTCTACAAAAGGCTTAAATTTGGGTGTAAAATAGTGTTAAATAAGCAATTATTTAACACAAAGTGCTATTTTGAGAAGCCTTTCTTATAATATAAATCTCTCTTCAACATATCTTTTTAACAAAT
>JBAUIA010000139.1:0-46867 GCA_049680565.1 Phototrophicaceae bacterium | reverse complement strand
AATCCCTAGCAGCAGGTCATGTTTCTGGTGATGGTATGTTTACTAAAAAAGTACACCAACTCTTGCAGGATGTGATGGGTGTACCGAAAGTTCTACTGACAACCTCCTGCACACATGCTCTGGAAATGTCGGCTATTTTGCTTGGTATTAAAGCAGGTGATGAAGTGATTGTGCCATCATTCACATTTGTCAGCACGATTAATGCCTTTGTTTTGCGTGGTGCAATCCCTGTTTTTTGTGATGTACGACCTGATACACTCAATATGGACGAAACGAAACTCGAAGCCTTGATTACTGAGAAGACGAAAGCAATTGTACCTGTGCATTATGCAGGTGTTGCTTGTGAGATGGACACTATCATGGATATTGCGAATCGGCATGGGATTGCAGTAGTAGAAGATAATGCCCATGCCTTATTTGCAAAATACAAAGGACAATATCTCGGGACTTTTGGCAAATTAGCGACACAAAGTTTCCATGAGACAAAGAATTTTCACTGTGGCGAAGGCGGCGCATTACTCATTAATGATCCTGAATTAGCGGAACGTGCCGAAATTATCCGCGAAAAAGGGACAAATCGTAGTCGTTTCTTTCGAGGGCAAGTTGATAAATATACATGGGTTGATATAGGCTCTAGCTACCTACCATCTGACATGCTGGGCGCATTCTTATATGCTCAATTTGAAGAACGCGAGCGTATCCAAAACAAGCGTGAGGTGATCTGGAATCGCTATTATGAGGATTTAGTAGATTGGGCAGAAGAGCATCATGTACAGTTGCCGACTATCCCAAGTGAAGCCGAGCAAGTTTATCATATGTTTTATATGCTCTTACCTTCTTATGAAGTACGCACAAAGTTAATCGATTATCTCAAAACAAAGGGAATTAACTCGGTTTTTCATTATTTACCATTGAACACATCGGATATGGGACAACATTATGGGGGTCAAGTTGGTGATTGCCCTGTTACCGAAGATGTGAGTGATCGTCTGTTACGTTTACCCTTCTATTTTGACCTTGCTAGCGATGAGCAAAATGAAGTTATCCAAGCATTATATAATTTTACAGATTGGGCGTAGTCCTAGCATAGGCTATGCGCATAGCGTGTACCCTATGCTCAAATGTCATTTTGGTGTACTATTGAAGCAACGATAAAACAGACTGTGACGCGCAGTATAAATTCGTGTGACCAAATTATTTTGTCATTTACTGGGTATTTTGATACAGTTTTATTTTCGTCTTATGTCTTTAATATTAATATTATTAAAAGTTTGATTTGGCTGAAAGCTAAAGTCTATTATAATCAACCGGCTAGCCGTTAGACGCATAGTCGGCTATTTTGTATTGGAGAAATACATGGCAAAACATAAAGTAAGAATCATCCCCCTCGGTGGTTTAGGGGAAATCGGCAAGAACATGACTGTTTTTGAATACGGCAACGAAGCCTTCATTATTGATACAGGCATTATGTTCCCAGCGAATGATATGCACGGTGTCGATTACATTATTCCTGATTTTGGATACCTCACAGAACGTACTGATCTCAATGTACGGGCAATTTTCTACACACACGGGCACGAAGATCATATCGGTGCAGTTAATCATGTTACGGAAGCATTTCCGAATGCAACACTGTATGCAACAAAACTGACTGCTGGTTTGATCGAAGTCAAAGCACGCAATAGTGCGCGTTTTAACGACCCTGCTGCACCTTCAAAAATGCCTGACGTTAAAGTGATTAAACCCGGTGATAAAATCCAAATTGGTCCTTTCACACTCGAACCTTTCCGTGTAACCCATAGTATTCCTGATTGTGTTGGTTATGCAATTGATACGCCACACGGTTTGATCGTTCATACAGGCGATTATAAGTTTGATAATAATCCTGTTGATGGCAAACGTCCTGATTATGCACGCATGGCAAGTTTTTCAGAGCGCGGTGTCAAGTTGCTTATGGCAGATAGCACCAACGCAGATCGTGCGGGTTGGACAGAATCTGAATCCTTGATTGAACCTGCATTTGAGAAAGTTTTCAAAAATGCTAAAGGGCGTATCATGGTTGCTACCTTTGCATCCTTGATTTCGCGGGTACAACAAGTTGCAAATGTTGCTAAACGTTATAATCGCAAAATGGTAATTACGGGCTTTACCATGCGTGAATATGTAAAACTTGCGCGTGAAATTGGCTATCTTGATATTCCCGAAGATATGATAATTGATGTCAGTAAGATGGATAGCATCGAACCCAATAAAGTTGTCTTGATGGTGACAGGATCACAAGGTGAACCTTCAGCCGTTTTAGGACGTTTATCGGTGGGTCGTCATCGTTATCTTGATGTGCGTAAAGATGATACGATTGTTTTATCATCACATCCGATTCCCGGTAATGAAGAATTGGTTTATCGGACAATTGATCGCTTGATTGAACGCGGTGCTGATGTGATTTATGAACCTCTCGAAAATGTTCATGTATCAGGGCATGGTTCACAAGAAGAAATGAAATTGATGATTAACCTCATCCAACCAACCTATCTGATGCCGATTCATGGTGAAGTTCGTCATTTACGTAGTCATGCACGCTTGGCGATTGAATCAGGTATTCCTGAAAGCAATATCATCGTCTCGGAAAATGGCACAATCATTGAAATGGATAAACATTATATCCGTAAGGGTGAGCGTGTACCGGGTGGTTATGTCTTTGTCGATGGGAGTGGTGTTGGTGATGTAGGTCGTGCGGTCATTAAAGATCGTGAAATCCTTGCACGCGATGGTTTCTTAATTGTCACCGCCAATATGAACCGCAGTACAGGGCAAGTCATTGGTACACCTGAGATTATTTCGCGTGGGTTTGTTTACTTACGAGATGCCAACGAGCTACTCACACAAGTAGAAAATACCGTTAAAGATGTTCTCAATAAGAATCAAAGTGCGAATGGTCGCCGTGTTTCAATGGTTGAGGATAAAGTTTCAGAATTGCTATATAACGAAACCCGTCGTCGCCCAATGGTATTTAGCATTGTCAACGAAGTCTAATGCTGTAATCCCATAGATTCGTAATTTAGAGGCGTATTTCCATGATGGATATACGTCTTTTTTGTTGCGCGAGACAGCTTAATTAACGTGAATTTTGTTTAAGAGAATAAGCGTATTTTTGAGCCATATAATCTAAAATAATGCGTTTTTAGTCCTTAGTTTTTAGCGGTTCACTAAAGACTAAAAGCTAAGAACTTTATGTGCAAATAAGGATACGAGATGACATAATTTCAATCTCTGTGCTATCCAAAACTGACATTAATTAATGAGGTTATCGTCTTGCGGCAATGATACATCAACATACGCTAAAAAATCTAAAGCATCTTGCCGAGTATTAACAATACGGTATCGTGTGCGGAATAACTTCGAGAGCATATTCCCTAAAAAGCCAAGGACAGGCTTTTGGACATTAAATGCGACTGTCCACCCCATCTTTTGATGATTCCATACTGTTGACGTTACATCAGCTAAGGCTTTGAGCTTAGTCGGTAAATTATCTAGATCTGTCGCATCATGAATGACATGAACCAGTTGGTGAGCACTTTGTTCAAACATCTGCAAAACTTGTGTACTTGTTGCTTCAATTTCTTCGATAGTCACATCACCAATTAAGTGCAAATATATAACGCGATTTTCAATCAACCAAGTGGTTTTTACACTCACAGCATCTCCCATTTATTTTCAGAATTTGTGATGATTCATTTTAGCATAAGGTCATAATATTGGAGACAATTGTTTCTTGAATAACTCATTCGCATATCTAGTATTGGCATTATATACTGGTAAGAAACATCAATTCTGAAATTTTCGGATGATAAATTTATGGACAATGACTCAAGACGCGACCTGATTGAACAGTTACGCGCAGCAGCCCAGCAACAACTCAGTGAACGTCATCAAGATCATGAAGATGCGGTAGGAAAAATGCAAGCATTGGGCAGTAAAACCGATGCAGCAACCATTGATCTATTATTTGCATATCTACAACAAACCGATAATGACTTGTTACGTCCACTTGCTGCAAGCCGTTTAAGTGAAATTGGTAATGCAGCTATCGTTCATCGGTTGACGGCGCTCTTACCCATCATCAGTGATGACAATATCTGTATACTGATCTTACAAGTATTGGCAGACATCGGTTTACCAGAAGCGACGCCTGCTATCATCGAAGTCCTTGCAAGCGAACGCTCTATTAATGCGGTTGCGCGTGCAGCATTTGCATTGGGTAAAACAGGCGGTGACGATGCGTATCGAGCTTTGATGCTCATATTAGACAAAGAATCTGAAACCAAAATTCGTCAACAGGCAATTGCTGCCCTCGGATGGTTAGGCAATGATCGCTGTGTACCCGATCTTGTGCAAATTATGCAAACTGACTCTGATAAAGAAACGCAAACCTATGCTGCTGAAGCACTCGGACGGCTTGGTAGCACAGCCAGTTACGCACCACTCGTTGCCACACTACAAAATCAAAGTTATTTACCGATTGTGCGCTATTATGCAGCCTACGCTTTAGGCTTATTAGGTAATCAGCGTGCAATTAAACCTCTACAAGCTATCGTTAACACCCTTGATGAACATACTTGGGTCGTACAGATGGCAACAGAATCACTCGAAAAATTATCGGAATAATATGCAAAAGAGGCAGATCATATGTTGATCTACCTCTCTATAATGTGTGGATTTAATCTTTGAGGAATGGGATAAAACGACGAATCCAACGTTTTAGGATACTCTGGCGTGCATCTGACCATGCTTGATCGGCAATTTGGCTCTGGCGTATATCCTCAGATGAGCCTTTTTCACGATTGCTATAGCGTTCAACGGTATAGTTGCGTGTAATGACTGTAATGGGTCTTTCCGCTTGTGGTAATTTACGAATCACACGCTTGCGGCGTTCTTCTGGTGTTTCGTCATCGCCACTACTAAGTCCGAGTAAGCCTAAGTAGCGCATCAAACGGGCGTAAGCACGGCTTACAGGTGATAAACCACCCATACCACGCCATTCCCACCACCACCATAGCCCTAGAACAAGCAATACGAGTGCTAATACACCTACAAATAACAAAAATGCAAAACCGATTGCTGGCAGTAAGAAACTCAAGAAACTGTTATTTGGTGGATCAGGCGGTGCAATCGGTGGTGTGATTGTCGGCACGATAATCGGTGTCGCTGTCGGGCTTGGACTCGGTGTGACTGTAATTGTTGGTGCTGCATCAGCAGATTGTTGTTCAGCACTCTCAGCCGTTGGTGTCGCTTGCGGTGTTGGACTGGGCAATGGTGTTGGTGTTATAGTTGGGACAGATGTTGGTTCATCTGAAGGGTTATTCTGCTCGGGTGTGATATCATCGCCTTCACGATTCACAGGTTCTTGTGCTGAGGTTGGTTCAAATTCGACCCATCCATACCCGGGGAAATACACTTCAACCCATGTATGTGCATCACGTTCTCGCACGACATATTGATCTAAGGCAGCATCATATTCACCTTGAGCAAAACCCGCAGCCATCCGCGCAGGAATCCCTAAACTACGCAGCATCGACACCATCGACGTTGCATAATAGGTACAGTAACCTTCACGCTGCGTAAATAAAAACCATTCTACAGGGTCAACACCTGCTGGTGGTGAAGGAATCCGCTCATTATAGGTAATATTCGTGCGGAGATACGTTTCAATGGCTTTAGCTTGATCGTATGGATTGGTTGCATTCGCAGCCGTGATAATCTGACGCGCTAATTCAGCCGTGCGCCCACCCACGCCGACTGGACTCGCATTCGGATTAGCTACCCATTCAGGGTACAATGTGCCAGCTTGTCGTAATTCAGTTGCACTAGCAACACTGATAGCACTCGTTACATCATAAGATTGTCCGCGCTGGATAACTCGGTCAGGACGAATAACACTCACATTCATAGGCGAGTTTGGATCATCTTGATCGCCATTCGTACGGAGTAAATCAATCCGACCTGCTAAACTCACCGAAACAGGCTGAGGGGCTGCATAAATCAAGCGTGACGGACTACTCATCGTGATGGTTTGATTGAGCGATAAGCGCCCTAATGCGGTATCTGGAGGAATCACAATCTCTAAAGGTGCAATCAAATCAGGGACACGGCGTGTTGCGGATGGCATCCATCGCCCATTAGAATAACGCTCAAAAACACGCGAACGCCAATATAGTCGATTACCAGTGGTGGCATCAATCAACATGATAACTTGGTCGCCTAGCTGAATTGCGCCACCAAGGTTAAGTGAATCGCCTCCATAATAATCAGCCGTAGCAGGTCCTTCACTTTCAATTGGCTCAACCAGACGACTCCAAAATTCTGCAAGTTCGCGCACAGGGTCTGATGCTAGAAATTGCTGAAAATTATCGAGCCGTTCTTGTAAGTTGCCTGTAGGAATCGCCCATGCAAAAACTAAGGCAAGCAGTGAAATTGCTGTCCCAACGGCAATAAATTGACGACGCAAACTGCGAGGAACACTAACGCGATTAACATACCAATCCCATTCACGCGCTTCAAGATTGCTCCGCACAATCAATAGCAACGCCATCAAGGCAAAGGTCATCAAGTACAAATCAAGATTGGATTCACCAACATAGACGATCATAATCAGTAACAAAATAAGCGCAGGCGGTACAATCACACGCCAGACGCGATCAATCCGAAAAATATGCCATGCGGTGTTATAACCAAAAAACCAAAATAATGCCGATACAACCATTGATAAAACGAGCGCATCTTGATTAATGCCCCCTGTAGCAGCATCAACGAGCCATTCCACTGTACGAATAACAACAATTTCTAAACCGCGAATTGGGTTCAGTGAATTTTGAAAGGCAGCTAACATCACAACAGTCAGTAGTCCATACAAGCCACTGACTAAGAGCGCATATAATTCGTTATAACGACTGCGTGATAGAAAGTATCCGAATAATAAACTAATGATTACCACAGGAATTGCTAATCCTAATTGCAATGGAATACCAGCAGCATTGAGTGCAAAGGCAGGCATTAGGAGCAAAACAATCGAAATCAGCAATGCGGTGACATCGCCTGATGCAATATAGGTTTGCCATAATTCATTGAACCAATTTGATTGTGCTGGTTTTGGTTGAGATGGTTGAAAGGTACTCATAGCATCCTTTATGGAATGGTATTACCACATATAGAGGCATTGTAGTCGTGTCAGGTGGTCGTTGCAACCATTGTCTGCATGACGATTACCCTATCATAAGACTAAGGCATCATCCTTACACGATTATACGCCAATTGATGCTCGGGATTGAGTTGAATGGCTTTGTAACCGTATAATGAAAATGGGTAAGCTAGGAAATCGCGGTTAAGCATGCCTTAACTGAGGAAAGTCCGCACTCCATAGGGCATGATGCTGACTAACGGTCAGGCAGTGGAAGCTGCCGGCATAGTGCCACAGAGATGAGATTGCATCGCAAGATGTGAGGGTGAAACGGTGCGGTAAGAGCGCACCAGCGTTCATGGTAACATGGGCGGCTAGGCAAACCCCATCAGGAGCAAGACCACGCAGATGCATTGGGGCTGCCCGCTCCGCAAAAAGCATCGGGTAGGTTGCATGAGGTGTCTGGTAACAGCCATCCTAGATAGATGATTTCCACCTTTGTATAAAGGGACAGAATGCGGCTTATCGGCTTGCCCACCGTTCTAATTTTAAGAGGATTGTCTCGTACAATCCTCTTTTATCGTTTTATATGCTGATAATTATTATGATGAATTGCATAAAGTGGGTATCATTATACCCATGATGGCATAAATCGCAGCAACATAACCAAGCAAACACCGACATTTTGTTAACATATTGCCACTCAAGGAATTTCAAAAACCTGCGATAATAATGGGCTAAATTGAAAAGGATACAAGGCTTATGACAACAGATACTCAAAAATTAACCATCTTGTTTGTATCAAGCACCTTCAAAGGGGTAGCTATGATGCAACAAGTTAAAGCAATGGGCTGCCATGTATTGCTTCTCGTAGAAGAAGAATTACGCAATGACGCATGGGATTATGAGAGCATCGACGAGATTTTCTTCACCCCTGCTCTCGCAAAATACCAAGATGTGATTCACACCGTTAGTTATCTTTGTCGCGGACGCAAGATTGACTATATTGTGCCTCTCGATGAATTTGAAGTTGAACTCGTCTCGATGTTACGCGAGCATCTGCGCTTACCGGGCATGGGTGTCACGGCAACCCGTAATTTCCGCGATAAATTAACGATGCGCCAAGTAGCACAAGATGCTGGGATTCGTGTCCCTGCCTTTGTGCAAGTCAAAAATTATGATGACCTGCGCGATTATATGGCAACTGTGCCTACACCTTGGGTTTTAAAACCACGCTCAGAAGCCAGTGCTATGGGTATTGAGAAAATTTATGATAGTGAGCGCTTATGGCGTGCGCTTGATGAATTGGGCGATAAGCAATCTTATTATCTATTAGAGGACTTTGTCCCCGGTGATGTTTTCCATGTGGATTCGTTAATTGTTGATGGCAAAGTTGTTTTTGTCAGTGTGCAACAATATGGCGCACCACCGATGGCTATTTATCAAGGCGGTGGTGTTTTCAATAGTCGTGTCATCCCTCGCAAAAAAGGCGATGCTCCTAAACTACGGAAGATGAACGAGCAAGTTGCATCTGCATTAGGCATGGTCAATGGGGTTACACATACAGAATTCATCAAAGCGCATGATACGGGCGACTTATATTTCCTTGAATCAGCAGCACGCGTTGGTGGCGCGAATATTGCAGAACTTATCGAATATTCGACTCAGATTAACTTATGGCGCGAGTGGGGACGACTGATTGTCAATCAATTACGCGGTGAAAAATACAAACTGCCAGCGAAAAAAGAAGCCTACGGTGGCTTAATGATGTCACTCGCAAAACAAGAATATCCAGATATGGCATCGTATGATGCTGAAGAAGTCGTTTGGCGTACCCATAAAGCGTATCATGCAGGATTAATCATGGTTGCCGACAAATACGAACGCATTGAAGAATTGCTCACAGAGTATAATCAACGTTTTCTACAAGAATTTACAGCCGTTGCACCACCGATGGGGACGCAACGTACAGGAGGCACGGAGTAATTGAATAAAATCAAAGTCGAACCACCTCAATTTATCGCTAATTACCCGAACTATGGCATCCATCCGCTACTATCTGTTAGAGATCGTCTATCAGTAAAAACACAGTTAACAGGAAAAGGAGTTACGATTGCTTATTTGGATGCTGGTTTTTACATGCACCCTGATATAGCAGACCGTGTAGCTGTACATGTTGATGCAACAACTCCAGATATTCTTGAAGCTGAGACTGTCAATCATGTTGATGTTACCAGTTGGCATGGTTTGATGGTTTCTGCGATTGGTTCAGGTGATGGACATTTATCTGATGGGTACTATCGAGGATTGGCATTTGAAAGTAATCTAGTCCTCATCAAAGTTAGTAATCCTCAGTTACAGGTTAAAGAGAGTGATATTCTACGCGGTTTTGAGTGGCTCGTTGAAAATCATCAACGGTTTAATATTCGTGTGGTGAATGTATCTGTTGGTGGGGACAAAGTCAGCAAAGACCCTAAGCATCCACTACACCAATGTGTTAAACAGCTTGTAGAAGCTGGGGTGGCAGTAGTCATTGCATCTGGAAATCGAGAAACAAGACGGCTTGTTCCCCCTGCTAGCGCTCCTGAGGCAATTATTGTGGGCGGCTATAACGATAATAATAGTGCTGATTCGCAATATTGGTATGGTTATCATAGTAATTACGGGCAAGCCTACAATGGCATGAGAAAGCCTGACCTAATTGCCCCTGCGGAGTGGATTCCATCGCCAATTTTACCTGAAACATTTGTCGAAAAAGAGGCAAAATGGCTTGGCGCATTATTGAATCAGGTCAACAGCCAAACGGCAATAGAAGACATCATCAATAAAGGCTATGACGATCTCAATATCTCAGAAGAGCGTGCTAAAGAAGCGGATATTGTGCTATATCAGGATTTCCAAAACCGAATTTTTGCACATAAGCTCATCAGTCGATATTATCAGTACGTTGATGGGACATCTGTTGCAGCACCGATTGTATCAGCGACGATTGCCTTGATGGTACAAGCAAATCCAAATTTGACTGTCGATCAAATTCGTTCGAGCTTACAACAGAGCGCATTACCCTTAGAAACTATCTCATCGGAACAACAAGGCGCAGGTGCATTACAAGTCGATAAAGCCATTCAGCAAGCGATTCAACAACGTCATTAGTTACAAGAGAAACAATTTGATGACCGAATCGCTTAGATGTATTAACACATAAATTCAATGAAAATATTTAGCACAAAGGAATAGACATGCATCGTGAGTTTCATCGGTGGCATAGTCCATCACTCAACCGTGATATGGATTTGTTAATTTTTGGGCATGCAGGCGCGCGTGTTTTGGTTTTCCCGACTTCGCAAGGACGTTTTTACGAATGGGAAGATCGTGGGATGATTGACGCATTATCAGAACACATCAATCGCGGTTGGATACAACTTTATTGTGTTGATAGTGTTGATGCTGAAAGTTGGTATTGCAAATGGGCACATCCCGGTGGGCGTGCTTATCGACATCATCAATATTTTGAATATTTGAAAAATGAAGTGCTTCCGCTTAGTTATCAGAAAAATCAAAATCCATTTTTGATGACCTTAGGTGCTAGTTTCGGAGCATACCATGCAATGGCTTTCGGTCTTAAATATCCAGAACTCGTTAACCGCATTTTAGGATTTAGCGGTATTTATGATATTCGCGGTTGGACAGACGGCTTTAACAATGAGTATGTCTACTTCAATAATCCCATGCAATTCATTGCGCATGAATCTGATGAACATCGTCTAAACTTGCTGCGTAATTTGGACATCATCATTGCAGGTGGGCGTGATGATCGTTTGATCGGAAGTTCAAGAGCAATATCTGGGCTTTTATGGAGCAAAGGTATTGGGAATGCCTTCCGTGAATGGGATGGTTGGTCACATGACTGGCAGTATTGGGAAAAAATGACCTTGATGTACATTGGTGGTCATGACTAATCAGATACGGTATAGTATTGCAAATTTAATCAGTGTGGGATTGAGGATTATCAACAAATGGCAAAGAAAAAAGAAGCTGTGAAAATTGGTCTGTTTGTAGGGATGGAGTGGTCATGGCCGCCTGCATTCATTGATGAAGTGAATCGTCGTAGCGAAAAGACAGGGGTTACAGCAGAATTTGTCCAAATCGGTGGCACGATGATGAACGAACCAAGCCCGTATCGTGTGATTATTGATCGCATTTCGCATGAAGTCCCCTATTATCGTTCATATCTCAAAAATGCTGCCTTACAAGGGACGAAAGTCGTCAATGACCCGATGATGTGGACAGCAGATGACAAATTTTTCGGCGCATCTGTCATCACAAAACTCGGTATCCCCTCTCCCAAGACAATTGTTTTGCCAAATAAAGACTATGTGCGTGGTATTGACCACAATAAGAGTTTACGCAATCTCACATTCCCAATTGATTGGGATGGCATTGTTGAGCAATTAGGCGGTTTTCCTTGTGTGCTTAAAGACGCGCATGGCGGTGGTTGGAAAGATGTTTATATTGTGCATTCGATGGAAGAGTTATGGGATGCTTATAATTCAAGTGGGATGTTAACCATGGTGATGCAAGAATTCATCAAATGGGATGATTATGCGCGTTGCATGGGTATTGGTCAAAAGCAAGTACGCGTCATGCGCTATAATCCTAATGAACGTTACTATAGCCCTGAACATGGATTTTCTGAAGAAACTGCACAACTGCTCCATGACTATACATTGGGCATTTGTAAAGCATTTGGCTACGATATGAATACTTGCGAATTTGCATTTCGTGATGGGATTCCTTATGCAATTGATTTTATGAATCCTGCACCCGATATGGATGTTAATTCATTGGGTAAGAACCATTTTGACTGGATGGTACAAACCATGGCAGATGTCATGATTGAATTTGCTTTATCATCCGAAGGAACGCGCGATAATTACGCATGGGGTAAACTTGCTATTAACGCGGAGTCATAACTATTTGATGTAGATATGGCGCATTCGTCATCAGTGAAGAAAGCAGTTACTCATGCAAATTCAAGATGTTATTCAGCGTTATCATGATCTTCTGACCGATGAGGTTGCCGAAGAAGCCGATGCCGCTTTACGTTCAAAATTACGAGATCGCTCCCTATATTTTGGGGAACGTCCGCTCTGTAATGTTTTACGACCACACTTTTATCAAAAAGCCGATTGGCAATTCATGCGAGAGGGATTACAGGGAGTTCTAAGTGCATTTTCACGCGCACATGAAGTTTGTATAGCTGATAAAGGCTATCGTTCCCAGTTATATCTTGATGATTATGAGGAGCAACTTTTCCCACTCGATCATGGCGCACCGCTTCCTTGGTCATCCTCACGTTTAGATACCTTCTATTTGGTTGAAGACCGTATCATGAAGTGTGTTGAATATAATGCAGAAACACCTGCTGGTATCGGATACAACGATATATTAGCCGATGTTTTTGATGAACTTGAACCGATGAAGCAGTTCCAGAAAAAATATCATCTTAAGCCAATGCGCTCCTTAGACATCCTCCAAAACGCGTTATTAAAGGCTTATCATGATTGGGGTGGGCGCGAAATACCACAAATTGCGATCCTTGATTGGCAAGATGTTGCGACATTAAATGAACATCAAATTACGAAAGTTTACTTAGAACGTAATGGATTCAAAACAATTTTAGCTGATCCACGCGCATTAGAATATCGTGATGGACAATTGATGGCAGGTGATTTCCGTATTGATTTAGTCTATAAGCGTGTTTTGTATAGCGAGTTAATCGGACGCATGGGGATTGATAATCCCTTGCTAGATGCGGTTCGTGATCGTGCGGTTTATATGACGAATGCTCCTAGTGCCAAATTGATGGCAAAAAAAGCAAGTCTGGCGTTTATGAGCGATGAGAAAAATGCTCATCTATTCACCCCAGAACAGCATCATGCTATTACGGAGCATATTCCTTGGACGCGCTTCGTTGAAGAGCGAACAACCCAAATAGATGGTCAAGCCGTTGATCTCATCCCTTATATTGCTGATAATCGTGAGCGCTTTGTCCTAAAACCAAATGATGAATATGGTGGACAAGGGGTTATTCTTGGTTGGGATTGTACACCCGAACAATGGCAACAAACTTTACAACATGCCCTAACAGCACCGCATGTTGTCCAAGAAAAAGTACCACTTGCCCAACGTGGATTCCCGTCATGGGATGATGGTCAATTAAATATACTCGATCGTTTCGTTGATGCTGATCCTTATGTTTTCAATGGTAATCATGTTTATGGATGCTTGACACGCTTATCCCCCGTTGCGCTCTTAAATGTAACAGCAGGTGGTGGGTCTGTTGTACCAACCTACATCATTGGTGAAAAATAACGAGAAGCACTGCTATCCAATAGGTATTTTGGATAAGACAATAAGGATATTTTTGGGTCGTATACTCTATGAAGCCTAGTTGTAAGTCATTGACTAACGACTAAAAGCTAACACACTTTTATTTTATAGCATGAAGCAAAAAGCCCGATACTTGTTATAGTATCGGGCTTTTTTCATAAAAGGCATAATGATTATGCCTTCATATGTTTTTTATTGCTGCGTACCTTGCGATTTCTTCCGCAATGCGATAGTTAGCACACTCAGTAAGAAGATGCTCGTTATTGCGCCAAAACCGACGATTGAACGCCACCAAGGTGTTTCACCTGTTTCTGGCAAGGCAGATACGGTTAAGACTGCTGCATCAGCTTCTGCGCCTGTATTATCTAAGACCACAACGTTTGTGATAACTTGGGCAACTGCATCAGGTCGAATCCGTGTATTGATAGTTACTGTCACGGTTTGACCTGCATTCAATGTTGCTACGGAATAAGTGACATTTTGACCCGAGATAGTTGGGCTACCGAATGATGCTGTTGCTGATATGATTTCAAGCGCATCAGGAACGGCATCGGTCACACTTATATCATTCAATGCGAATGAATTGGGATTCGTTACTTCAATTGTCCAAACAACCTCTTCATCAGGTTGAGCTAACAAGGGATCAACCAACTTAACAATGACAGGGTCTTGAGCAATAAATTCTGGTTCAACATCTGGTACTGCTGTGTTGATACCAACCGTTGCACTCGCTACAACATTGGTGGTTGCTGGATTGCCATCATCGAGTGTTGCTACGTTTGTATAGATGCCATCCCCTGCAACGGTTACATCGAAGCTGATTATAAGGCTATTATCGCCCGCAGGAACACCAAAGTCTTCATCAATATAACCTGTCCATGTAATCGTGCCAGCAACTTCTGTACAGGATGTTGTTTCTGTACCGACACCTGCTGCGCCATTATTGACTGGGTCACTATCGAAAGCGGTACATACCAAGTTGCCAAGGAATGTTTGATTGGCAGGGAGCGTGTCTGTGATCGTCACAAACTGGCGGTTATTGGTTACTGGATTGCCATCACCTGAGTTAAACCATTCCATCGTCCATGAGATGACATTATTGCCATTAACCACACCTGATTTTCGACCACGCGGTGGATCGAAGACGATACTGTTTTCATCAGTATCACTCACACCACTGATGGTCGCTGTATTATCAATGGTAATACCACCGACACCTGTTGCGCTTGCACGCAATGTTCCTGTAACGGTATAGACGAGGCGACCTGCTGCTGGTAAATCAACAAATTCACTGATTTCCCAAGGATTATTGCCTGAGTCTGCATCGGAACGATTGGTAACGATTGCGCCAGCTAAACAGCTTGCCCCACTTGATGCTGTACACGTCCAACTAACGGATGTTTCGATAAAGCCATTTGGATTGAACACAGGTACATCATCTACAAAGTTCTGATTGAGTAGATTAGGCGCACTCGCGCTATTTTCAACGATAATTGTATAGGTGGTTGATTGACCAGCTACGATAGCAACCGCACCATCTGATTTGCTAATGAAAACACCCGGTGGATCGATATTGATTTGATAATCTTCAACTTCACCATTGGATTTAGACCCTGTTGGTTCAGATGTTGTGAGCGAATCGGTGGTCAAACGGGCGCGTACATAGGTTGTTCCCACTGTCGCAATATCGGCTTGTGCAGGAACAGTGATGGGTATCGTAATTATTTGGCTAGTCGGGCTAGATGGTACAGTTACGGTATAGGCTTCTGGCGTATTGATACTATCTCCGTTGACATCCGATGAGACTTCAAAGATACCATTACCGTTCCAATCAAACCAAACAACGAATGTGGCATTACGCCCTGTATTATTGAAGAGACTAACTTCAAGATCGAATGTTGTTTCTGGGATGATACTTGGTGGGAATGTTAAACCATCTTCATCATCATTATTGGCAGAATCATCACCATCTGCGCCTGTCGTTGGTACACCTTGTATTTCATCATCAATAATTGCGCCAATGCGTAATTGTGAGATGATACGGTGGCTTGCACCAATGCCTTCTGGTGTCGCTGGATTGGTATCATTTGCTGTGGCATTTGTACCGTAGGAATCAGGTGCATCACCCCAGTCAAATGATGTTGCAAGACCGAAATCAACCGTTAAGTTACTATCGGCATCAGTTTCGCCATTTGCTCCACGGAAGTTATTTGAGCCGTCATCATCGCCTGCATCGCCACTGAGATCACTTTCACCCAATGGTTCTGAGCTAGTTGATTCGAGTACGATTGTTCCGCTTAGGATACCGTTAGTTTCTGGGTTGGTATTATCAATACCATTATCATTGATGTCTTCATCGGCTGCTCCGATGGCATTACCTGTATTAGGGTCTACATTCGTCAAGGTACTAAATAGACCGTCTAAGGCATTACCTGCACTGAAATTGCTCGGTGCAAGGCGCACAATATAGCTTCCCGGTGGTAAGCCATCAAACAAGTAGTAGCCATTGGCATCGGTTGTATCCGTTGCGATACGGCTGCCATCAGGTGTCCCGTTGTTATCTGTATCTGCAAATAATTCAACCAGTACATTTGCGATACCGGGTTCATTGACATCTGCAATACCATTACGAACATTAGCAGGAATCAAGCTGCCAGCACTCGCGCCACCATCATCAAGCCAGACACGGTTACCTAAACTCATGGGTTGGCTGAAGAAGCCAAAGTCCCATGTTAAGTCACTGTTGTTATCACTTTCATTATTGACTCCTCGGAAGTTCGGACCATCGGCGGTATTACCACTGGTGTCACTTTCACCCGTTGGAGCAGCATTAGGTGTGAGGGTAATCGTATTACTGATGATATGCCCGTTTACGGCGGTATCAATGCCATTATCAGCAGAATCAGCAGGGGCTAAAAGTACACCTGTGCTACTGGCAAATCCTGATAATGCGTTTCCTGCTGTGAAGTTGGTATCACGCACTGCAACGATGTATCGACCTGTTACCAGATCATTGAATAGGTAATAACCGCGACTATCTGTTATATCTGTATAGGGTGTACCAGCCGTTGTGAGAACAATATCACCGTTATCACCGAAGGTGGTACTGCCATCAATATCATCTGGGATACCATCGTTATTTTCATCACGGAACAGCACGAGTTCAACGCCAGCAATACCGTTTTCCCCGCCATCAATCAAACCATTATTATTGAGGTCGAACCAAACACGATTACCGATAGTCATTGAGCGATAGACACCAAAGTCAACGCTGAGATCACTGTTAGCATCGGCAATCGCACCACCACTCGGGTTTGTACCCGTGATATCGGGATTACCTGTTGTATTATTTGGTGATGTTTCATTGGTAGGTTCAGTACCATCTAATGTATACCCAATGCTATAGAAGCCATAGGTTGGATCAAGCGCAGTACCTGCTATTGGATTGAAGCGGTTATCATTATTATCTTGTGCGGTTGGTGTACCCG
Organism: Phototrophicaceae bacterium; assembly: GCA_049680565.1. Classification (GTDB taxonomy): domain Bacteria; phylum Chloroflexota; class Anaerolineae; order Aggregatilineales; family Phototrophicaceae; genus JAUZRW01. The sequence continues at coordinate 29,812 of JBAUIA010000139.1, read as the reverse complement.
TTCCATTATCTGCATTCGCAATGGTGCTTGCATACCCAACAAGGACACCCGTGGTAATAAAGTTTGAGCGGTCTAAGCCAACAATATATGTACCTGTTGATAGTCTATCAAATAGGTAATCACCATTTGCACCAGTTGTTGTTGTCGCAATCGCTGCACCGTCTGGTCGATTATCCCCATTCGCATCACGATAGAGGCTCACTCTTACGCCTGCAATGCCTAATTCACCTACATCAAAGAAGCCATTACGGGCGTTTGCAGGTGTTCCCCCTCCATTATCAATCCAAACACGATTACCAATACTGTAGAAGGCTGTGGGTGTGAAGCCGAAATCTACGGCAAGATTACTATTAGCATCTGTTTCGCCATTTCGACCCCGACTATTTGGACCATCATTAGCGGTATTGCCACTCAGGTCTGTTTCGCCTGTTGGTTCGTTAATGCCACTTGCGCGTGTATGAAGGGTAACTTCTGCACTGAGAACATTATTGATGCCATCAGCGATGATACCATCATCATCACTATCAATTGTGGGAACACCATCAACACTACTACTTGTTGTTCCGATAAGTGAACCACCTGTAACGAAGTTCTGCCCGCCAACTGCTACGATATATGTTCCGGGCGGTAAACGGTCAAAGAGGTAATAGCCATTTGCGTCAGTGACATCCGTTGCAATCGCATCATCAGGGATGTTATCAGCATTGGTATCATCAGTACTACTACCTGTGCCGTCACCGTCAGCATCAATGATATTGCCAGCGCCATCGGTACGGAATAAGTAGACTGTAACACCTGCCACGCCGACTTCACCATTATCAATGAAGCCACTATCATCCGTATCGAGCCAAACACGATTACCCAAGCTCAATGGCTCGAAGAAACCGAAGTCAACCGTTAGATCACTATCATTGAGATCAACGCCAGTCCCATCAAGCACACCTGCTTCTTTATCAACTTCACCACTACGTTCAAGATCACGGGTGAGGGTTACAGTGTTGCTGAGAACCCCATACGTTGCATTAACTAAATCTCGACCATTATCATTGCTATCATCATCGGCAGGATTGGTAAATGTACCACCCACTGTTGGATCAGTTGTTGGATCATCCCCTGTATTATCTGCTCCTGTTAGGGTACTGACCAAACCTGCTAATGGCTGACCTGCTGTGAAGTTAGCATTATTAATGCCAACAAGGTATTGCCCCGGTGATAAATTCTCAAAGAGGTAGTAGCCCCCGTTTGACGTTGTATCAGTGGCGATTGCAGGTCCATCGGGTAAGCCGTTATTATTCGCATCACGGTAGAGACTAACAACTACACCATTAATGCCAGCGCTTTCATCATTACCAAAGGCATTAACGCTATCAATGAGACCGTTGCCATCTTCATCGAACCACACTTTGTTACCAAGGCTCATATTGGGTGATGTAAAACCAAAATCAATTGTGATGTCACTATTGTTATCTGTTTCACCATTACGCCCGATACCACTTGCACCATCGCGTGCTGTGTTACCACTCAGATCAGGTTCTGTGGTGATGAGATCATCATATGGACGTGTGAGATCAATCAAGCCACTATGAATATCGCCTGCGACAGGAAGGTCATCGCCATTATCATTGCTATCATCATTCGCTGGATTCGTGAATCCTGCTGGTGGCGTAAAGTTCGGATTATCTGCCCCTGTAATGGTACTACTCAAGCCATCCAGTGGTTGACCTGTTGTGAAGTTTGTATCTTCTACAACAACAAAGTAACGTCCCGGCGGCACATTATCAAACAGGTAATAGCCATTAGCATCGGTTACTTCTTGTGCAGGAACAACCGTGCGTGTTGTAATATCTGCAAGTTGTGCCAATGATTCTGTACCATCGTAGACACCGTTGCCTTCATCAACATACAAACTAACCGTAACACCTGCTGCTCCGAGTTCTCCTGTAGATATGACACCATCATTATTGCTATCAAACCAAACACGATTACCGATACTTTGTGGTTTATAGACACCAAAGTCTTGTGTCATATCCCCGTTGGAATCTTCAATGTTAGGTTGCCCATCATCGCCAATACCATCAGTACCTGTATCGAATTTGAATGTTTCATTTTCTGGTTCGGTACTAGGTGTTAGGGTAATCACCGTGCTGATAATACCCTGATTTTCAGGGGTTAGATTATCTGCTTGGCTAGCAATATTAGCTGTACCACCATTTTCAAAGCCAGTATTTACAGCACTATCACCATTATCATCCACCCAGCGACCATCAACATTAGTTGTACTAAAGTAATTATCGAGCAATGCACCATTACGGAAGTTTTCTTCGACCAATACCACGCGATATAAACCACTTGGCAAACCATCGAAGATATATCGACCATCTACACCTGTCACTTCAGTTTGGAGGGCATCAGCAGGATTATCGAGTTGCCCGCCACCCAGCACATTGCCTGCTGCATCAACCGCATACAAGCGCAAGGTCGCACCAACAACACCAACATCATCGTTATCATAAATACCGTTATTGTTGTAATCGTAGAAAACACGGTTACCAATTGACATCGGAATCGAGATATTGAACTCGAAATCCACTGTCATATTCGCATTTTCATCTAGTTCGCCATTACGTCCTTCACCATCTGTTGCATCCAAATCACGGTCATCTGTACCCACTGTGGTTGATGGTTCAGCATCACGGCTTAGGGTATAGCGGTTACTACGAACACCATTAATTTGCGGTTGGTTTTCATCAATACCATCATCGCGCAAATCAGTATCCGCATTCGCTGGGATAAAGCTCGTATTCGTATCTTCACTACTAAAGTATGGGAAGCTACCCGCATTATTGTAAAGCGCACCCCCTGTATTGGTGGTTGCGCCTGTATTCGCATTAAAGTTCATCGGATCAACTTGTACGACATAATTGCCTTGTGGCAAATAGTCGAAGATATAATAGCCATTGGCATTTGTGGTTGTGGTTGCAAATGCACCATCAGGAATACCATCGCCATTACCATCTGTGATGAAACTTGTTGTTGCACCTGTTGTATCAATCGGTGTATTACCGGGGATATAACCTGCTGGTACTAAGAACAAACTCACTTGAACGTTAGGGATACCCGTCGCTGCCTCTGGTCCATCAGGGATACCATCGCCATTAGCATCAGGATGAATTTGTTGTGAATTGGTAGCTGCATCGTCAAACCAAACACGGTTACCGATAGCATATGGAATGAAGAAACCAAAATCAACTGTCATATCACCGTTTTCATCTTTGACACCAATACCTTCACGGTCTTCTGCTGCGAGTGAGGTATCTAAGTCAGTATCATCAGGTGTGTTGCTTGGTGATGACTCACTGTTAAAGGTTAATTCAATAGGAACACTACGCACATCAGAGCGAGCGAGCGCCCCATTATCTTCGGTATCGACACCATTATCATCGCTATCTCGTTGGTTATCGCTACCTGTTGCCAATGGACTACCGTCGGCTTGTACATTCGTAATTGTGCTGATGTAATCTTCTAAATCGCCAGCAGCAGCAAATTCCGCAGGGTCAACCACTCCCACGTAAAATCCTTCTTGTAGGAGTTGTTCAGCGCCACCCGCATCAACACCGCCTGTAGTCCAAGCATCAAAGAGGTAGTAGCCACCATTGGCTGTTGTATCGACAGCAATTGCATCATCAGGGATACCATTACCACCACCATCAGCCGTGAAACTACCGCCAGCCGATCCATCAGGATTGAGGGCGTTACCAGCAGCATCCGTGCGGAATAAGAACATCCGCACACCATCAATACCACCTGTCGCGTTTTCATCTGTGCCAAGGAAGTTATTATTAATTGTACCGCTACGGTCTTGATCGAACCAAACTCGGTTACCGATACTCATTGCACGATAGAAAGAGAAATCAATGGTCATGTTATTGTTGTCATCTTCGACACCAACACCATAAACATCATCGTCGGCATCAATTCCATCGCCATCACGGTCTGTCACTGTGCCGTCGAAATCACGTTCTTCATTAGCAATCACATCAGTTGTGTTACCTGCTGCTGAATTATTGGTGGGTTCAGCTTCGTAACTCAGTGTAAAGGTGTTACTAGAAACACCTGTTGTGGCAGGGGATACCGCATTATTCCCGTTATCATCGGTATCAATATTACTATCAACAAGATCAGGATCATCCCATTCATTGGCACCATCTGCGATACCACCACCATCACTACTATAATATTGATACAGTGGCTCACCTGTTGCAAATTCACCTGCTGGAATATGAACATAATATGTACCAGCATAGATCGGCGTATTATTGGGATCATCTGCACCAGCAGCATTTAGGGTGTTGGTTTCATCAAAGAGATAATACCCATCTGCATCAGTGGCAGTACGCGCGACAGGAATATCGACTCCTGCGGTTTGTCCCACACGATAAAGCTCAATAACAACACCATTAACACCTGTGTCGTCAGTTCCTGAGCCATCAGCGCTAAAGCGACCATCACCGGGGCGGGCTGTACCAAAGCTATCTGTAGTGCTTCTATCGACATCGTACCAAACACGATTACCAACACTGAATTTCTTATAAAAACCGAAATCCCAAGTACGATCACTCTGGTTATCGGCAATAGCTGTTGAAGCACTGGTTCTTGAGCCATCTGTGCTAACACCATATGCTGTTTGACTTGTCCCATGTTCGGGCATAGTCACACCAGCGTTATCTGTTTCTGCGGTGGGTTCACCGTAAGGAATTAGAATCGCTGTTGCACTTCGGATACGATCATTACCAGCCGTACCATCATATGGACTATTACTATCATCGCCAGCGCCGTCATCATCACTATCGGTATTGTCTGTTCCAGCCGTCGCAGGATCATCACTGCTGAAATAGCCAATCAGATCACCACCTGCAATAAATTCGGATGGATCAATTTCTAAGATATAGCGTCCAGCAGGTAAGTCACGGTCTGCACCTGCGACATCCGCATTAAAAGTCGATACATAGCCATCGAACAAATAGTATCCATTTGCATCAGTGGTTGTGAATGCCAGAATATCGCCTGCATCAAATGTACCACTACCATTGAGATCATCAGGATTACCATCGCCGTTCGCATCACGATACAAGTTGACTCGAACACCTGATATGGGGGCTTCTACTGTAGCAGTACCAACCCCATCACGAATACCATTGTTATTGCTATCTTGCCAAACGACATTACCGATACTCATTGGCGCTAACAAGAAACCAAAATCAACTGTGAGGTCACTATTCTCATCACGGATAGGTTGCCCACCAATATAACCATCGCCTTCATCAGGTTGGTTAGTAGGTGTACCATCATCTTCTTTATCGGTATCACTGAGTGTTTCACTTGCGAGTGTTAATCGAACTCGTTGGCTGGTAATACCATTGGTTGTCAGCAGAACGGTATCAACACCATTGTCATTACTATCGACAAAGGTTGGATTGATAGTCGTTAAATCTTGTTGTTGTGTTGTCCAGCCTGTACTACTGACATGGAAAGCAAGCACACCATCATTTGTCGGATTAGCCGTATCTACCGTAAAGTTTGACGATGGTAAATGAACGAAGTAATCACCAGCACGTAAACCTACAAAAATATAATACCCATTTGCATCCGTTTGAATCTGGGCGGGTATATCATATGAGGCTGTTGCAGTATTTAGTAATTGTGCCAATTGATCTGTGCCAACATCATAAACACCATTACCATTGGTATCGACATATAATTCAACATCAACACCAGCAATTGGTGTTTCACCGACATCAAATACACCATTATTTTTATTAGCTGGTGTAAATGTACCTGTGCTTTCACCGCCATCATCTAACCAAACACGGTTACCAATACTCAGTGGTAATGTGAAACTAAAATCAACGCGCAAATTGCTATTGTTATCATCTTGTCCAAGATTACCACGCCCTTCAGGACCAAAATCATCGCCTTTACCCGCATCATCATTAGGATCATTCACATTATCAGTGGTACTTAGTGGATCATTAGTACTCGCAGGGTTTGGATCATTCTCACCTGTTCCCATACCTGTACTAAAAGTAAATGCTTCACTCCGAATACCGCCAGCAGCCAAACCACCCACTAAGAAGGTATCAACCCCTCTATCTCGTGTATCATTATTATTGTAATTTACCCCTTGTGAGCCACTACTGCTCAGGTAATTCAGTAGTGTTGCAGGATTCGTGAAGTTCGCTGCATCAACGACAACGACATATTGTTGATTGGCTATATATTCAGGATTCGGTGTGAGATCAAGACCGGGTGGATCAAGGTTAAAGATATAATAGCCATCTGCATCTGTAGCAGTCATATCGACTAATGTACCAACATTTGTCCCTGTCCATGTGTACAAACTAACTGTCACATTCGCAATGGGGGTTTCGCCTTGACCCGGATTATATTGACGATTGTTATTGAGATCGTACCAAATACGATTACCCACACTCACAAATTCAGGAATACGAATACCCACTTTGATAACATCAACACCTGTTAGTGCATCTGTTGGGTCAGATAGGGGTGCGCCTGCATGAGCATAGTTATTCCATGCAATTGTCCCTGTTTGTGGAACATTCTGGAGATCGCTTTGATTTGTTGGGAAATCGGTAGCAGGTGCAGCAACGAAGTTGCTAGCACTCGGGATTCTTGCACGCACAACAAAATCAAGCTGTGCGCCCGGTGTAATCGCAAAACCAGCATTCAATAAAATACGGAACGAACGTGTATTAATGGTTGGTGTTGCTGACCATGTATTATTACACGGTGTTAATCCGGGATACACTTGTGGGCGGCAGGGTGTGAATGTATCGTTATATTGAATAGTAAATGCAGATTGCCAATTGGCTGCTGTTACAATTGTACTGCCACCAAGTGGTAAACTACCGAGTAAGTTTGTCAGTGTTGGGTCAGCTTCATTATTGATACCGACTAATTGAATCGGTATACCAGCGACATAATTAGGATTGCCCGCAACATAGGCAGGATCAATAATCGTACGCCAGCTAGAGCCACGACTACCTGCATTGTTAAACTCTGTTTGACTTACACCCACATCACCTTCATGTGGCAATAAATCATAGAGCGCATAATTAACAGCATAATCATTACCGAAATTCTGAATCGTTAGACGATAGGTTACTTCATCGCCAACAATACCTTCAGAAACACACGCAAAACGATTATAGTATTGTTCGTTATCAAGCCCTCCAGATGCTCCGTCAGTCAAACCACTGATCGTATTGTTCAACCCATCTCCAACAAGCGGACAACTTGCCAGTGAACCAGTAGCAGGAACAGGTCCTGGGTTTGTATCTGATACAATATCAGTAAAGGCAGATGGATTAGCAGCATCAAAACGGGTTTCATTACGAATCCATTTTTGCCCATCAATCACGAGGGTTGTTGGCACATCGTAGTCACCTACATCTTGACATTGTCGTTCTGTGGTATCGCCATCATCATCAATATCAAATACATCCGCAACAGCCACATTCGTATTGCTTGGATCCTCACAGATTAAATTCGCACCATCATCAATGAAAATATAAGCTGTATTGGAGTATGTGCCATCAGGGATGTAACGGCGCAGAATCAAGCCGAGTTCAATTGTAATTCTTTGATTTCCGTTATCTGGTGGCGAATAATTTAATTGATTTGGCGTACCATTATCATCACCAAAGCGGAATACAACAACTGTACGCGCTTCATCTGGTGTCCCTGCATTGTTATCCCAATCTTGGGTACGCACTTCGGTATAGTAATCAAATTGGATGCCATCATTACGTGCAGGGTTACTCGTATCAAGCTGTGAGGTGATGGTTGGGGATAATGCACCACCTAATGAATTAAGATCATTACTAATCGTAATACTATCAACACGTAAGCTCGTTTCATCAAATTCAACAGGAATGACATCCGCGATGATAATTTCATCAATTTCTGCGCCATCTGATGTACGCTCAGTGATATTTACTTCGAGTGTAAATGTCGAATATTCATTGTTATCAGGAATATTTGGACTTTCGGGGCGAATTGTGCTAGGTGAAACTGTTTTACTACTATCAACACTTTCATTTGAGTTCGCATCTGAAATAACTTCAACAGAATTGTTATCACAGGCTTGTGTAGCGGTATCGCTTGCTGCGGTTGCTGGATTTGTAAAATTAGCATCAAGACAATTCACACGAGCAGATGTATACGGCAAGGCGATAGGTCCTGTAAATGTCGGCGGGACATCATATTGTGTAGCAATCGGTTCAAAGATGGATTGAAATGGTGAATTAAACTCAAAATTTGCAGGTAATCCTGTGACCACATTACCTGTAATATCAGTAAAAGAAAATTCAATAGCCACACACGTAATATTTGCAGGTGAACCGGGGAAATTAACAATCGCACCGCTTGTACCATCATATGTGCCGAGTACCGTATTATCTGTTGTGACGGCACATGCTGCACGCGTCGTATCAGTGGAGTAGCTGACCGTTGCTTGTAAATTAGAATAATAGATGTCATCTGTCCATTGTCCGGGGCGCACACCAATCAATTGAAACAGATCAGATTGGGATGCTGTATTAGGAGCAACTGCTTGATCTTGTAAAACATCAATAATGACAACATCAGGTACATTTGCATTCGACCCAATCGTATCAATTGCTAAATTAAAGCGTCCTTGACCCGTTACACCCACAGGCCCTTGAACAAGTGATTTCCCAAGATTAACTGTGCCAACAGGGCTATCCAATTCATCACCTGCACATGGCGTACCACAGACACCAGATTCCGAACCGCCTGAATAATCAGTTGTAAAGCTCGCTTGATTATCCACAATCGTTCCATCATTAGGGATTGCTGGATCACCACCAACAAATGACGCTGTTGGATACGCAACATCAACACGAATGGTCAAAGGTCCATCCGTGAAATCGCGTGATGCAATTGTCCATGTTATAGCACCTGTTGCAGGTAGCGCTTGGTTAGGTGTTAATGATGAGCCAACGGCAATAGCACCTGCTGGCAGAGTATCAGTAATGACTAAATTTGTGATATTAAAATTACCCAGTTGTTCTGGCGTAACTGTAATATTATAGCTAGCAGAATAATTATCATCAGGTGCAGGTGCAATGCTAGCATCAGGGAACACGCGCCTTTTAGAAATTGCCCAATCAAAGACAGGTGGCGTAATCGTGACTGTTTCAACGACAGGGGGTGCAGCCGTATTACCATTATCAGGATTGATGCTGATAAAGCTCAATGGGAAAGTTGCACCAAAATCGTTGGCTTCATCAGCGATACCGACCTGTACTGTGAGTTCCGCTTGCAAACCAGCCGATAAACAACGCGGTTCTGTTCCTGCGGCTGTACACGGGTTTGCGCCTACAGTATTCGATAAAGTTAGAACTGTTTCAGTATAGCCACCTGTTGCATTAAAACGTGTGAAAACTGGACCATCTTGAACATAACGACCATTAGGATCAGTAATCAATTGGAAATTGGCAGCATTCACGACATCCGATGGAATGACAACTTCAATCACAGATCGTTCACAATCGTTGGTTGAACTACTACAGGTATATTCCACCTCAAATTGGAATACTTGTCCAACTTCAACAGGATCAGGAATACCTTCAGGTGTTACTGTTACGGTTGCAGTTTGTGCAAATACAACAGAGATTGTATTGAAGATGAGAAGTATAAAAACAAAACGAACAATTGGTCTACTATATCGAAGTAGATCACGCATAACTGACATAGGATAAATTACCCCCGCTAAAACGCATTTTAGTCAAAATATACATTAAATATACACTCATAAGTTTAAGTACAGCATTTAGATATTAAGAAAGCATCATGCTAATAATTACGATTGTAATTATCGAAATATTGCTTAAATATAACACAAAACAATTACTTATAAATAATTTGTCTTACAATTGATGATTTTGTTTGTGAATTGTAATTAGCTCGTTTCAAGACTAGTGATATTACAGATCAAAAAACTTAGATTCTATAAGAAAATACATCCGTAAAAGTTAAGATAATCTAACCAAAAACAGACAATAACATCTGTTTATTAGCATCGCCAAAATATATATAGATGGGTGTTAACAGTAAGTTTCGTAAGAAAAATCACGTCTATCTTACGTAATCAGTTGGAAATTATTTCTTGATTCCTTTGTTTGTACAGAAGCGGATTTACTCTAATCGTTTATGAAGCATACGCTTTAGATACGCAAGACGACCAACCCTTGTTAGATTATCCAGACTTCATATGATTCAATTCTATCTCATTGATAAACTTGAGGCTACATTATGCGTTTGATTGTTTTTTTGATTGTTTTATTAGGTGGATGTATTGCAACAACATCGCCTGAAACATCTGACCCTCTATGGGATCAGCTTGATGAAGGTTTAGAGCAACGACTCATTCGCCAAGAATCGGTATTTTTCCAAGCCATTCGTATTGACCCAACAGACTATACATTCCGCGCCCATTATCGACCCAATGCCCCATTAACGATTCAAGAATGGACAACTGTGCTACCTGACGCTGTTGCAATTATTAATGCAAATTTTTTCACAGTAGAAAATACAGTCCTAGGTTTGTTAGTCAGCGATGGGCAACTATTTGGGAGTTCATATCAAAATCGAGGCGCAACATTTTACACTACAGATGACGCTTTTGGTATTCAACGCAATCCACTATCAGAAACAGCCATTGCAACCTTCTCACAAGCAGTACAAGCCTTTCCAATGCTCGTAGAGGAGGGTCAATCTATCTATAATAATAGTAACGACACAGCCATTTCACGCCGAACAGTCATTGCACAAGATGAACAAGGTCGTATCATATTAATGGTCACATCAGGATTTGGGATGAGTTTATATGAGCTTAGTCAATATCTACCAACAACAGATCTCAATATCGTATCGGCACTTAATCTTGATGGAGGCGGATCAACGATGATGCGCGTTAATCCTAGTGATACAACCGTCTTATCATTTGACCCTGTACCTGTGGTATTGGCAGTATATGAGAAAAATTCGGACTAGAACACACTGTTTCGCCCTATAAAACCCCTGCTAGGATGCTGTTCATAAAAAGCATCCTAGCCAAGTAAAATTTTAGTTTTCGTCGGATGTAAGCGCAAGATCATGCAAGCGTAAAACAGCCGTTTCTAGGTCAGACTCGGCAACCACAAAACTGATACTGCATTCAGATGACCCTTGGGCAATAGCCAACACATTAACATTATTTTCCCCCAAGCGCGTAAAGACACTCCCTGCTACACCCGGTTTATGGCGCATACCTGCACCAATAACAGTGATAATGACGACATTTCCCAACACATCAATGCCATCAACATCACGATGTGCTATTTCGGTAGCTAATTCTCGTTCAACAGAATGTTTAACATCATCAGATTGGGCATCAACCACTGTAAAACAAAAACTTTGCTCCGATGATGATTGAGAAATCATCAAAATACTTGCTCCTGCATTGGCTGTTGCCGAGAATGTACGTCCTGCGATACCGGGTACACCCAGCATGCCTTTACCACTAACAGTCAGCATACTGACTCTACGGATTGCCGTTACCGCTTTGATAATATTGTTACTAGCGCGTGATTCGGCACCAATTAATGTACCGGGATGATCGGGATTAAATGTATTGCGTACCCGTAGTGGAATCTCACGGGTAATAATTGGTTGTACTGTTTTTGGATGCAACACCTTTGCACCATAATAAGCTAGCTCACCAACTTCTGTATAAGAGATATACGGCAACACCTTGGCGCGTTTATCCAGACGTGGGTCTGTTGTCATGACACCATCAACATCCGTCCAGATAATAAGCTCATCGCTATCAAGGTAAGCTGCAAAAACAGCCGCGCTAAAATCACTGCCTCCACGCCCTAGGGTTGTTGTAACACCCGCAACCGTTGCCCCTGTAAACCCTGTTAGGATAGGCACAATACCGTCTTGAATATGTGGGTATAAGCGATTGCTAATATTATCTTTTGTTATATCCCATAGAGGATCTGCATCTTGATGAATATCATTCGTGATAAGGAATTGACCTGCATCAAAGGCTTGTGCGCGAATACCACGATCTTGTAAGACAGCAGCAACCACACGGCTACTAAGACGTTCCCCAAAAGAAATAATCGCATCACGGATTCTTGGAGTAGCTTCACCTAAAATATTAATTGCATTGCATAATTCAACATGCGTATCAAGCAAGCCATTAATTTCAGATAAGATTGATTCGCGCAGTGCGCCAACGCGTATTAGCTGTATAATGGCATCATCATGCTTATCACGAATATCCTTGGAGATCGATAAATAGCCCCATTTATCCGCATTGACTGCCCGATCAACAGATTGAATCAGTAAATCGGTTACACCACTCATTGCAGAAACGACCACAGCAACTTGTGAATCAATTTCTAACTGTTGGGAGATGATAGTTACAACACGTTCAATTGCATCAGCACTACCAACGGATGTACCACCAAATTTCATTGTAATCACGATGTTATCTCCTCTTTTTCAGATCATTAAACCTTGTCACCAAACAACAAAAAAAGGCGTGTAGGGTTTCGCCCTACACGCCTTTTTGCATCTTCATCGAAGCACTCTATGGCAAGCGAAACTCTCCATCCCCTATTTGGGTGGTCATCATCATAGTTGTTGTAGTTGTCATAATGTTAATGATGATTTCGTTAAACATTTTAATCGCAATTTTGCCAAAAATTTAAGAGTTGAGAAAACAATACCGTGTTTAATAGAGCCTGTCAAGCAATTCCCACAGTTCAACGATATTTAACGATACAATAAGGTAAAAAGGACACTGATAATATGACAACCATAACTGTCGAAAATGTATCAAAGCAATACAAACTTAACAATCAAGAGACTATTCAAGCAGTTGATGATGTATCTATAAAAATAAGCGAAGGCGGATCAATTGCAATTATAGGACCTTCAGGTTGTGGCAAAACAACCCTTCTACGCATGATTGCTGGCTTAGAAGAACCCGATACAGGGCGTGTCCTCTACAATGACGAGCCTCTTGCGCTCATGTCCGCAGAAGATCGCGGTATTGGGATGGTTTTTCAAAATTATGCACTGATGCCACAATGGGATTCTAAAGATAATATTGGCTTTTTCTTGCGTCTGCGTAAACGGCAACAAGAAATTCCTGCTCGTGTGGAAGAAATCGCTAAGATTACAGGGTTCGGCATTGAGCGCTTGATGGGAAAGTTTCCTCGGCAATTATCAGGCGGAGAAAAACAACGTGTAGCCATTGCGCGAGCCTTTGCACGCGATCTCAAGTTATTATTATTTGATGAACCTTTTGCAAATTTAGATGCTAAATTGCGTCAACAAGCCCGTATTGAAGCACGCAAACTCTTATCAAAATATCCTGTAACAGCAATCTATGTCACGCACGATCAACAAGAAGCTGCCATGATGGCGGATCGTTTAATCTTGATGCAAAACGGACATATTGAGCAAGTTGGCAGTTATCAGAGTTTATATGATGCACCAGCCAATATTTTTGTAGCAGGATTTATAGGTGTCCCAACTATGAATTTATTTGAGGGTACAATCCGTGATGGACGCTGGTATGGCAAAGATTTTGGCGGATTTGCTGTATCTGTTGATGTCAAGGATGGCGATACAGTGACAATGGGTATTCGCCCTGAGCATATTACGTTAGAAGGCGAGATTCGAGCCACTGTAACAGGGATTATGCCCTACTATGCTGAACGTTTTTTATTATTAGATGTTGAAACTGAGCATTTAAGCTGGCAATTACTAGCTGCTCTCGATAGCTCTATCCAAAAAGGTGATGTAGTAAAAGTTACCTTGAATCAAGATAAACGCCACTACTTTGATAGCCGAACAGGGATGCGCTTGGTTTAATCAAAGGCTATCAAATCTGCAAGATTTTCTAGTGTGCTAGGTCCTATCCCTGAAACATTATCTAAATCTTCTAATGAAGCAAATGCACCATTTTCAGTACGATAATCAATGATGCTTTGTGCAGTGGCTTCACCAATACCGGGTAGTGTTTGCAGTTCTTCTAATGTTGCTGAATTGATGAAAATCACGCCACCACCTGAAGCCGTTGGTAAAGCAACTGCTTGTTGGTTATCTGTTAGATCACTTAATGAGGGAACATCAATTTGATCGCCATCACGTACAATCCCTGCAAGATTAATTAAATCAAGATTGGCATCATCGGTTAAACCACCTGCTACATCAATCACGTCTTGCACGCGACTCCCAAATGGCACAAGGAGTGTTGATTGTGGTTGATTAACTGCCCCCGTGATATAGACAGTGATCGGTTCAGGGGTACTTGTTGGTGCAGATGTACTGGTCGGTAAGGGGGGATTAATTGTAATCAGTGTTGGCTCTGGACGAGAAAAGTAAACAAAAATACCAGCAGTAATAACGCCTACAACTAATATCACAGTTATGATGACCGTAGTCAGTGGTGATGATTGATTATTTTCCATGCGAAGCCTATGCAATTTATCTGATATGAGCTTAATTTTAACATAGCATCATGATCTAGCAACTAATTGACTGTTAATATCCATGTGATTGCAGCATCTCGTGCCTCTTCTTCAAAGGATTTTAACTTGGCATCAATGGGTAGAAGTTGAGAAAATACTTCAAGCAATGAAACAGTGGTTAATTCTTTTTTAGGAACTAACACAGCAACCCGTATCTGAATCGCTTTATGACTTTTTGCATATGTTTTTAATAAAGTGCGTGCCTTCTGAATAATATGTGAAAAGGGAGGAATCTTATCGGTTTGCGTTAAATTCAGCAAAACACGTAATACAGACCCAGCTTCATCATTTATAGTTTTCAAGAGTAACGATTCTACTATTTTTAGATACAAATCAATCACAGTAGCATCAGCAGCATGGAAAATAATTTCTTGAATACCATCATCACGGCTAATATGCTCAATAGGTTCGGGCATGAGTTTCCTTATGTATAACATACAATAAGTTGGACTATCTCTTGATGCTTATGCAGCCTACAGCTATAGTGATAGATTGTATTATGGCGTAATAGTCGGGAGTAAGCAATTGCAACACACTTATAATAGCCTCGCAATGGATTGGGCAACGGATTGGGATGCCTTATTTGGGGTGCAACGTCCCATCATTGTGGAAATTGGCTTTGGGAATGGCGATTATTTAATCGCACTTGCTAAACAATATCCCGATCATCATGTGATTGGTTTTGAATTAAGCACCCCATCATTAGAAAAAGCCGAAACGAAAATTAAGCGCTCTAAACTCGATAATGTGATTGCTATTTATTCACGTGGTGAAACAGCGATCAATCATCTATTCAAACCTGAGAGTGTCGCACAGATTCATATCAATTACCCTGACCCTTGGTTTAAAGCGCGTCACGCAGAACGACGCATCATGCAGCGCAATATGTTGGATGCAATTGTGAGTCGCTTGGAAATTGGAGGCTTGTTCTATCTTGCAACTGATATTGTAGAATACGCCGAGATGAGCCACGATTTACTCATCGAAACAAACGGTTTAACGAATGAACTCGATAGCGCGTGGGTCAATGATTTTCCTGAGCGCCTTATTACCACTAAATACGAAGCAAAAGGAATCCGTGAAGGGCGTGTCGGCAATTATTTTAAATACCGTCGCAATCAAAACGAAATCCCACCTGTACCTGTTATGGAGGAATGGTCTGTGCCACACGTTGTTATCAAAACACCTATGACACCCCGAGAAATCGCGGAAGCAACTGAAAAAACAGTATTCCATAAAGGCAACTATATTCATGTTGCGGTCTTTAATGGCTTATGGAATATCAATCAAGATTCAGTATTATTTGAAGTCAACATTGAAGAACCTACCATTGAGCAACATATGGCAATTGGCTTACGTTACCGCGAAGAAAAAGATGATTATATTCTGCGCTATGAAACCATTGGGATGCCTCGCCCAACGGAGGGCTTACATTTTGCGACATCATCACTGGCAAAATGGCTGGTATCTTTACATCCTGATGCCGAAATCGTAGCAGATCGCACACGCAAGTAGACTTTTAGGATGGGGTTGTAGCGCTTACCTGACGTTGGTTTTGCTCGATGGTGGCAAGTATCACGCCGACGATAATCAACACGCTACCGATGATTTGCCATAGCGATGGGATTTCGTTGAAAGCAAAAACGGCAATGATGGCGCTCACAACCACACCCACTTGTACAATAATTGCCATTGCAGTGGCGCTGAATCGCTGTAAGCCGACTAAAATACCGACTTGTCCCATGACTTGTGCAACAAATGTGACCGATAATGTCCAGAGATAACCTGTCATGCTATAGCCTAAGATCGGTGTTTGAGTCACCATCACAAATAATGTGATAAATAAACTCGCACAGAAAAATACAAGCCAGCTATACAACAAACTCGGCATAGAATGGCTCAATTGTCGCCCGATGAGCAAATAAATCCCAAAGCAGATTGCGCCAAATGTCGCAATACCTGCTCCTAGCAAGGGTTGCGACCCGACATCAATGACAGCATTACCCCCTAATGCAATCAAAATTGCCCCAATAAATGTAATCCCTAAACTCCACCAAATCCGACGCGAGAATACAGCACCGAGGAGCATAATTTCTGGCAAAATAATCCATAGCGGGGTGGTACGCCTCAACACACTGGTGATTAAGACGCTGGTATATTCCAATGCAAAGAATAGCATCAGTAAATTGAGCGCTGACCAAAATCCTGCCAGCACACTCAGTCCAATTTGTCGGCGAGTGAGCGCAAACAATTCTTTTCGATAGCGTAGCCAGACAATAGGCAATAACCCCAAGGTGACGAGCCATAATCGTATAAATACAATCACAAGCGATGGCACACCAGCACCTTGTGCATAGCGAATTAAAATAGGTGTGAAGCCAGCAGCAAACACAATATTAAAAACAACAAATGCGGTTTTATAAGATGATTGCATACGTCAATAGGCGCAGTCAGGATAAGATGAATACATTTAACTGATGTTACGTAATTAATTTTAAGCCACATCAGTGAGTGTAAAGAAAGCACTTAACAAGATTTTTTGTACTGAGTGCTGTATATTGAGTGCTAAGTAAGAATAAAAATTATTTTTCTCAGCACTCAGAACGGTGAACTCAGCCCTTTTCATGCTCAAAACTTTACGATAGTAGCTCGATTTGAACATCTTGCGTAAGGTCAGAATTTAAAAGGGACTACTCGGCTTGAGTAGTCCCTCGTCAGTGTGCAGCAGTTTTATTGATTGCGTTTTTGTACTTTTTTCCATTGGTCACGCAACGTTACCGTGCGGTTGAAGACCAATTTTTCATCGGTTGAATCAGGGTCAACTGCGAAATAAGCAAGACGCTCAAATTGATACAGTGTTCCGGGTTCTGCCCCTTTAACACTGGGTTCTATATAAACAGGATCAACCACAACCATAGAGTCAGGATTGAGGAACTCGGTAAAATCTTTATCAGAATCACTATCAGGTTCTTCGACAGTGAACAGATAATCATAGAGCCGTGCTTCTGCTTTGACAGCATGATCGACTGATACCCAATGCAAGGTTGCCTTCACACGACGACCATCAGGTGCAAAACCACCTTTGGTTTCTGGGTCATAGGTGCAGCGTAATTCGATGACATTACCATCTTCATCTTTGATAACATCGGTACACGTGATGTAATAGCCCCAGCGTAAACGAACTTCGCGCCCCGGTGCCAGACGATAAAATTTCTTGGGAGGATTTTCCATGAAATCATCTTGCTCGATATAGAGTGTCTTTGAAAATGGTACAGTACGAGTCCCTGCGGATTCATCTTCTGGATTATTGACTGCTTCCATGTGTTCAACTAAATCATCAGGATAATTATCAATGACTATTCTTAGCGGATTGATAACCGCCATAACGCGATTAGCCACTTGATTAAGGTCTTGGCGCACATCGTATTCAAGTTGTTGAATTTCCACGATACCATTTTTCTTACTAACACCGATACCTTCGCTGAAATTATTGATTGAAGCAGCCGTATAACCACGACGACGCATACCAGAAATCGTTGGCATACGCGGATCATCCCAGCCTGTTACATGCCCTTCTTGAACAAGGCGAATCAGCTTACGCTTACTCAAAATCGTATAGCTTAGATTGAGGCGTGCAAATTCAATTTGTTGTGGATGATAGATTTCAATATGATCGAGATACCAATCATACAAAGGACGATGATCTTCGTATTCCAATGTACAGATTGAATGCGTAATATTTTCAATGGAATCAGATTGCCCATGTGCAAAATCATACATCGGATAGATTTTCCATGTATTGCCTGTACGTGGGTGGCTAGCATCAATGATGCGATACATCACAGGGTCACGCATATTGATATTGCCTGATGTCATATCAATTTTAGCGCGTAGTACAGCTTGCCCTTCTTTAAAACCACCTGATTTCATTTTCTCAAATAATTCGAGATTTTCTGCTGCACTGCGGTCACGATGTGGACTATTTTTGCCCGCTTCAGTTAATGTACCGCGATATTCGCGCATTTCTTCTGGCGATAATTCATCGACATAGGCTTTGCCCTCTTTGATGAGTTGGACAGCCATTTCATAGAGTTCATCAAAATAGTCTGAGGCGAAAAATAAGCGATCACCCCAATCGTAACCCAGCCATTTCACATCATTGATAATGGCATCAATATATTCTTGCTCTTCTTTTGCAGGATTGGTGTCATCAAAGCGCAAATTGCATAAGCCACCGTAGCGTTCTGCTAATGTGAAGTTCAGAAAAATAGACTTTGCATGCCCAATATGTAAAAAGCCGTTGGGTTCGGGCGGAAAGCGCGTATGGACAACGCCGTCGAAGCGTCCACTCTCGTTATGGCTATCTATAATATCGGTGATGAAATTTGACTTTGGCATTTCAGTATCTGTCATAGGTTCTCTCTCTCAAGCGCTGATGGATGACAATTGCTATTCATGTTGCTCAATAGCAATATTGATTGCAAGTTAGTTATTCCATCATAACTGCAAAGCAAAGCGCATTCAATATTGCATCAGATTTTCGATATAGATGATTGCATCATCAGGGGCGATAAGGGGCTTTGCACACCCCTTATCAACATTTTTTCAAAACAGAATCAAGCGTCATTTATTGCTTACGGGTGCGTGGGTCAAGGATATCGCGCAAGCCATCCCCAATGAAATTGAATGCCATTACTACACTGGCAATCGCAAAACCGGGGAATAACCACATCCACCATTGATCGAAGAAATCAATGCCAATGGATACCATCCGTCCCCATTCTGGTGATGAGGGTTCAGGTCCTAAACCGAGGAAACTCAAACCTGCAAATAGCAAAATTGCATTACCAATATCGAGTGTTGCATAGACAATCGCAGGTGCGATGGTATTCGGCAACAAGGTTTTGCGTAAAATATAAAAATGGGTCGCGCCTAAACTTTTAGCAGCTTCGACGTAATCTTCATTTTTAACATCCAAAATGAGACCGCGTGTCAGCCGTGCATAGTTAGGCCATCGCACCACGATCAAAGCTATGACAGCATTACGAATATCAGGTCCTAGTGCTGCGGTAATTGCCATTGCAAGGATGATGGTCGGGAATGCCATAAATAGCTCAGTGATACGCATCACAATTTCATCCCATATCCCACCTGCGTAACCTGCTAATGCACCAATGATTGTGCCAATAATCGCATCCACGATGACAACAACCAAGGCAGCAGGGAGTGTGATTCTGCCCCCATACATCACCCGTGTAAATATATCACGTCCGAGTTCATCACTGCCAAAGATATAGCCCTCTTCGCCAGGTGCTGATAGGCGCGTACTGACATTTTGTGCTAATGGATCATTCGGTGCAGCAATTGGCGCAATCAGTGAAACCATCAACCAAAAAATAATCACAAACAAGCCGATTAAGACAACAGGATTTCGCCATAAGATACGCATGGTCTCTTTCAGGAGATGGGTACTTTCAGGCTCTGTTAAGGCAATTGGCTTTGATATTGTTGATTTAGTCATAGGATTTAACTCGCACGAATTCGTGGATCAAGGAAAAAATAAAGTAAATCAACAAGGAAATTGACTACAACATAAATCATCGCAATCAACATACTCACACCCATAATGGCAGGAAAATCTTGCGATGTAGACGCACGGAAAGCATAACGCCCAATACCGGGCCATGCAAAAATACTTTCTGTCAGGACTGCACCTGCTAATAAACTACCATAGAGCAAGCCAATCATCGTTACGACAGGAATAAGGGCATTTGCTAAACCGTGTTTCATAATGACAACTTGATCGCGCAAGCCTTTAGAGCGTGCTGTGCGGATATAATCAGCCCCTAATTGTTCAAGTAAAGATGAGCGCGTAATGCGTGCAATAATTCCTGAAACATAGCTGCCTAATACAAAACTTGGCAACACTAAATGAGCAACAGCCTCACGGAATGTTTCAAATTGCCCTGCAAGCAAGCTATCAATCGTAAACCAGCCTGTTACAAGGGGTGGGTCACGCACGAGGAAACCTAAGCGCCCCGGTCCTTCTGTCCAACCGAGTTGGGCATGAAAAACAGTGAGTGCTACTAACGCTAATAAAAACACGGGGAAACTAACCCCAATAAGCGCAAAAAAGCGAACTAAATAATCAATGATGGAATTACGCCAAACAGCCGATACAACGCCAAAAGAAATCCCCATAATCAGTCCGACGACAATTGAATAAGTAGCGAGTTCCATCGTTGCGGGTAAAAATTGCTGAATATCTTCTAGGACAGGGTTTTTTGTTTTAATTGAAATACCCATATCGCCTTGTAATAAATTACCAAGATAGGTGAAATATTGCTCGACAGGTGATTTATCTAAGCCCCATTTTGCACGAAAAGCAGCAACAAGTGCTTCATCATTGAGTGCATTCTGTGGCAAATTGGCATTAATGGGGTCGGCAGGGATCGCATTTGCAATCAGAAATGCAACGACTGTAATCCCTAAGATGAGTGGAATAGCAAAGAGTAAGCGTCTGATGATGTAACGATAAATTGGCATTGGATCGGTGCTCACTTTAAAACTAATGGGGCTGATAAATAGTCTATCAGCCCCTTAGAGGCATATGGCGATCATATCCCTATTTGCATAGTTAGAAACAGATTATTCAGCGCGACTCAATAATGTAAGATCAAGTGTCCAGCTAGGATGCCAGATGTAACCTTCAATATCGGATGCTACTGCTGTTTGGATAGCTGGCACATTGAATGGAGCATACGCGCCATTTTCTTGCGACCATGCTTGCAATTGGTCAAAGACTTCAAGGCGTACTGCTGGGTCAGATTCGCTTGCAGCTTGTGCAATTAAATCAAGAATTTCTTGATCGACACCATCGGTTGACCAGTTGGTACGCTCCTCAGCCACTTTACCACCCGGTAAGAATGACAAGAAATCAACAGGATCGAGAATATCTGGACCCCAGAACCAATATGCGAAGCCTTGTTCACCATTGCGGTATTCTTCGAGTGAAACTTGTACTTCTCCCGGACGCAAGGTTACGGTGATACCAATTTCAGCAAGATCAGCTTGAACTTTTTGTGCATTGGTACTCAAGTTCACACCACTGAACGTGAAATCTGGATAACTCAGTTCAATTTCAAAACCATCTGGATAACCTGCTTCAGCAAGGAGTGCGCGTGCTGTATCAAGATCACGGCTTACAGCTTGATCTTGTCCATATGCACCTTGAATGCCAACCCACATATTAGAACCGGGGGTTACACTACCTGTCCAAAGTTCGGTATAGCCTTCGTAATCGAGTGCAAGGCGAATCGCTTGTGCAACAAGTGGATCAGCAACAGGTCCACCAATTTCTGGATCACGGTTCATCAATAAGAAATGTGTCCAACGATCTTGTGAGCGGTAAATGGTAAGGTCTTCGTTACCATCCATTGTGCTTACTTGGTCAGGTGTGAGATCGGTTGCAATATCAATATCGCCAGATTCGAGCGCTACTTTTTGGGTTGCAGCTTCTGGGATATTGACAATGATAATACGATCAAAGTAAGGTGCTTCGCCCCAGTAATTTTCATTACGGACTAAGACGGTTTCTTCTTGAGGAATCCAGCTTTCGAGGATGTAAGGACCTGTTCCTGCTGAATTTTGATCGAAGAAATCACGCGCTGTATCGGTTTCCGCAGCGTCCGCAGCATTTGTACCACCCGCAGCGATAACTTCACTATCGTTGGCAATAGAGAATGCAGAATTCACCATTTCAGCTAAGAAAGATGGACGTGGTTCACTGAGTGTTACGGTGACTGTTGTTTCATCCGTTGCTTCAACAGTTGTGATTGGATTCGCAAGGAATGACGGATTACTCAACACATTTTGCAAACGTGTGAATGAGAAAACAACATCATCAGCAGTTAATGGATCACCATTAGCAAAGGTAACATCATCACGCAATGTAAAGGTGTAGGTTAAACCATCTTCTGAAACAGACCATTCTGAGGCGAGTGAAGGCTCAATTGAACTTGCATCACCAGCAGGGAATGTTACGAGTGTGTCATAGGTTGCCTTATGCACAATCCCACTTGTAGGGTTAAAGGCATGAGCAAGATCATACGATTCAGTTACTTCTGAATGCCCAATCACCAAGACTTTTTCATCTTGCGCGATGGTTATACTACTGAGCATCATCAAACTGACAAAAATAAAGAGTACGGTAATGCTTGAACGATAGTGCTTCATCATATTATCATTCTCCAAATCGATTAATAAAAAACTTATTGTTACAACCAAGGGCAGATTTTAAACGAATTTGGTAAGTATCGCAAATATAATAGAACCAATTTTACGTGATTTTCAGTGCTGAATACGCTATAGTCAGAAAATATTTAAATTTGTAGGATAAAACAATGATGGATTATACAAAACGCATCCAAGATTTTCAGAAACGACTGAGTAATCGTGCTGATGTTGCATTTTTTCCTGTTGCATCATCTGATTTACAATATTTAGCAGGTGTTCCGCGTGATATTCCCAATTTTGGGGCAGTTATGCACCCCGGTGCTTGGCTAGAAGGCGCATGGCTCACACCGAATCATCAACCCACATTGGCATTACCGCGCATGTCGGCAGAATTTGGTGGCTTAGAGAGTGTACAAGGCATTGATCTAAGAGTGCTTGGTGATTGGGATGATCCTGCAACGATGGTCAAAGATATTATCACAGGATTCGATTTGCCAGCTAAAGCACGCATCGCCATTAGTGATTGGTCACACGGTGAAACGGTCAGTGCCTTACAAGCGATTTTGCCTGATGCCAGCTTTGTATCCGCCACTGATATTTTGCGCGAAATGCGTGTCATCAAATCACAAGCAGAAATTGATATGATGCGTCAAGCTGGTGCAATTACAGAGGCTGCCTTCACCGATGTTTTGGCGAATCTCAAGCATGGTATGACAGAGCTAGAAGTTATCTCAGAAGTTGATTATCAACTGCGTAAACATGGCTCACTCGGTCCTTCATTTACAACCTCACTATATAACTCAGGTCCTAATCATCCTTTATTATTTGGACAACGTGAAACAACATGGAAACGTGTTCTGACAGCGCCTGTTTCGATTTTATTTGATTTTGGAGCAGCATTCCAAGGATTTTGTTATGATTTTGGGCGAACGGTGTTCTTTGGAGAACCTGATGCCGAATATATCCGTGTTTATGAACTCGTAATGGCATCACAAGCAGCAGGTGTTGCAGCGATGAAGGCAGGGCAAGCAACAACCACCCAAGTTGATGCAGCAGCACGGCAAGTTATTGTTGATGGTGGCTATGGTGAAGCATTTCGTCATCGTTTAGGGCATGGGATTGGCATGGATGTACATGAGCCACCTTTCCTGACAGCAGGTGATGAAACGCCTATACAAGAAGGCATGTTATTCACTGTCGAGCCAAGCATCACACAATTCAACACATTTTCTGCGCGTGTTGAAGATGTCGTTGTGGCACGTCCTGATGGCGGCGAAAAATTAACCAATGGTTTCCAAGACATCCTCGTCATTGATTAGATATTGACTCAACAAGGGTATAGCTTCATCAGCATACCCTTGCCTCAGATACTGTTTGTGCGTCCACTTGCTCAGAATAATTCACTAGTATTAATTTCAATCTTGATACATGAAACAAACTTATCTAGTACAATGGGGCTATTAGAAATATTTCCGAGACTAGCGTAGGCTGATATGGCATCTGAATTACCGCAAGAATTTGATAATCGCTATAACATTCTCTCTGAAGTGGGTCGTGGTGGCATGGGTGTTGTCTATCGTGCATATGACCGCCTCACAGGTGATATTGTTGCGCTCAAATATGTTCATCAAAACTCACAACCTTTGATGAAAGAAACGACCTCATCCATTGCAGATTTCCGTGTGGCATTAGCACAAGAATTTAGCGTACTGGCAACATTGCGTCATCCTAATATTATTAGCGTGCTTGATTTTGGATTCGATTTTCAGCAACAACCCTACTTCACAATGACATTGCTTAATCAGCCAAAGACGATTGTTGAGTATGCGTATCATTTAAGTGTTGAGCAAAAACTTGAACTCGTTATGCAAATGCTAGAAGCCATTGATTATCTGCATCGGCGGGGTGTAATTCACCGTGATTTGAAACCAGAAAATGTCATCATTGATAATGGTCAAGTCAAAGTGCTTGATTTTGGTGTGGCACGTTTTCAATACGATAGCAAACCCGAGCCGAGTGATATGCTAGTGGGGACATTGGCGTATATGGCACCCGAAATATTTGGGGATGAATATAATGTCAATATTGCACGTTTATCCGATATTTATGCCGCAGGACTGATTGCATATGAAGTTGTAACAGGTGTTTTTCCGTATGATACATCTAACCTCGGGGAACTTGTACAACAAATTGCAACATTAGTTCCTAATACTGAGCCATTTAATCGGCTTGATACCACATTAAACGCCAGAAAAATTGCATCAACCATCTTAAAAATGGTGGAAAAATCACCAACAGATCGCTTTTTATCAACAGATCGTGTGTTAACTGTATTTCATGACATTATTGGCTATAAACGCCAAAATAATGTTGCAGTACGGGAAAGCCTGTTACAGACTGCAAAAATGGTCGGGCGTGAAAGTGAATTGCAGTCATTGGATCAAGCCCTCAAAATGACACTCGCAGAACAAGGCAGCACTTGGTTAATTGGTGGTGAGGCAGGTGTTGGTAAATCACGCTTAGTCGATGAATTACGCATTCGTGCCTTGGTACGTGGTACATTGGTGGTACGTGGGCAGACGATCACCGAAGCTAGCGCGCCTTATCAACTGTGGCGTGATGTGATTAGTCGCTTGATACTCGAAGTTAAACTTGATCCGCTTGAAGCGAGTGTTTTAAAACCAGTCGTTGATAATATTGAGCGCTTAACAAATGCAGAGCATGTCCCTGATGCACCAGAAATTGGGGCTGTTGCTTCTTACAATCGTTTGCTAACAACAATTTCTCAGATATTGACGCGCATTAATCGTCCCTTACTCATTATCTTAGAAGATATACATTGGGCGCGTGAAAGCCTTAATCTATTTCGGCAGATTATTCCCCTGACGATCAAAAATCCTATTATGATTGTTAGTACCTACCGTTCAGAAGAACACCCTGATTTACCAAGACAATTGGCTGGTGCAGCGCAATTACCCTTAAGTGTGCTGACACAATCGGCTGTTTCGGCTTATGCAGATTCCGTTGTAGGGTTTAACTCAGGCTTGCCAAAAATTATTGACTTGCTCCAAAAAGAGACCAATGGCAATGTCTTGTTTATGATTGAATTTTTGCGTGCCATCATTGAAGAATTTGGATTGCTAGAAAATTTTAATCGTGAAAAAGTACCGCAAGCAATGCTCGGCGGTGGTATTCAAGGGGTCATTCGCTATCGTTTACGTAATGTGCCAAAAACATACCTCGATATGCTCCAAATGGCTGCCGTCATTGGGCGTGTTATCAACCTTGATGTGATGAATGATTTATATGGCAACGATGCGGTTGATGAGTGGTTGCAATTTGGTGAAGAAATGATGTTGCTGCGTGTGCGGAGCGATCAATGGCGTTTATCAAATAATACAATTCGACAAACAGTATTAGAAGATATTGATGCTGCCCATCTCACACAGTTGCATATCACGGCTGCGGAATCCATTGAGCGCTTATATGGGGAAGAAATTGGTGCTGTAAGGCTCGCTTATCATTGGGCAGAAGCAGGTAATTTGCCTAAAGAAGCCCACTATAAAGCAATTGCTGCCAAAACATCTTTCGATAGTAGCGCATTTGCCGAAGCAGCAGAATATTTGGAACGCTTATTTGAGCTACAAGTACAGCCAGATATTGAGTTTGATGATCTTACCCGTGCGGTTTACAGACGGATGCTTGGTTCTTGTTATATGGAACTTGGTCATATCCCTAAAGCGCTTGACAATCTAACGGCTGCCATCGGTGAAGTTCGTAAGCCTGTACCACGCGGTAAAGGCATGCAAGTGATACAACTTGCTGGAGAAATTTTTCTGCAAGCATGGCATCGTTTACGGCTACCGAAGCAACTTGATGCAAGCCATCCAGACTATGCTGGCTTAGTGCAAGCAGCCTTATCTATGAATCAGATTGGCGAAGTCGCACTAACCTACGCACCTGAGCAAATTTTGAGTCTCTATGCCTCCATGCGTGGTCTCAACATTTCCGAACTGCTTGGTGTTGGAGAATCACAGATGTATTCGTATGCTGGCACCAGCTTGTTAGTGAGTGCCTTAGGCATTAAAGGATTAGCAAGAACCTATCTTGATTTAGCGCATGGGTTACTCCAATACGATATACCAAAATCGACCTTAGTCGTAGCAACCTTTCCGATGGCGCTTGTTCATGCTGGTTGGGGAGAATGGGGCGAAGCACAGCAACTTATTGAGCAATGTTTAACCTTATCTAATGAGATTGGTGATTGGAAACGTTGGCGAGAAGTCATTGGTCTTTCTGGTGATATTAACCATTTTCTTGGTCATTATGAGGCTGCTATTAAAGATTACACGGCGGCTTATAATTCGACTGAGCGCGTTCAAAATTTTTCACAGATGGCAATTCAATTAGCGATTCGCGCACGCTCTTTATTTTATATCGGTCATTATGATGCTGCCCGTAAGGCTGCTGAAAAAGCACTATCATTTGATGATGCGCCAATGGTCACATTGAATTCGCTGCCTGTATATGTCTTAGATGCTCTGCGTCTATCCCAATGGGATGAACTTGGTACACAACTCGCCTTGCTAGATACACATATTGCAAACAATCGCCTCAAATTATATGTGCAACTAGATGGATATTCCGCCTCCGCAGAAGCCCATCTAGCGTTATTGGCGCGTGATAACACATCACAAAATCAAAAAAATGCTTTAGAAGCCTGCCAAGCACTCGCAAAATTTGGCAAAACCTATCCTATCGGTGCAGCACGCGCCAATATTTTTGAGGCACGCCGTTTATTCTTAGCTTCAAAAAATGACAAAGCGATACAATTGGCACAAAAAAGTTTAGCAGACGCAAAAGCATTGAACATGCCTTACGATATTGGTTTAGGACATATGGTACTCGGACGTATTCAATCCGATAATGCACATTTGCAAGAAGCGCGTGACTGTTTTGAAAAGATTGACCATAAATGGGGATTACACCAACTCGATAGATTCGATATTTGAGCAGAAAACAGAGGGTCATATGATACCCTCTGTTCGTCATTACAATTAAAGCGCGTACATATCACCATCAGGATACCAACGTCCATGAAAACCAAATGGAACACGAATCGGTAAGGGAGCAGTTGCCTGAACATCAAAAGTTTGTCCATCTAACAACAATAGATAAGACTTTTCTGTTGTGGAATCATACACAGTGGACATGATTAAACCATCATCTTCTGCTGTTGCGCCCGGACGCGGTGCAAATACAGGTTCACTGGGATAATGCCCTTCAACATACCAGCGCTGACCCACTGCACCATGATATGTATCAACTTTAACGATCTCGTTAACAAAATCTCGAATATTGCCGTGTGTACTCAAACCATAGGTATAACGGTAAGGTTTTGCATTGTAATGATTATAATTAATGCGTGGTAGCACAATGCGATCATCTGATGCGAGATCATAATTGACTGAGACCAAGGAACTCGCTTGATTCATCGGGATGGTATAGCGCCGATACTCAGCAGTCATGGTTGAATATTCAACATCAGATTTCATGGTATCGACAAATAAGCCCTGAATGATTGCCGAATCGGCATAAGCGGATACATCAACAATAATATCATTGCCTTGCTCAAAAGCATTGATATGATGGAAGCTAAAAAATGCCTCAGATTGCACTTCTTTGACAATATCCCCTGTTTTGCGATCAATCACTGTGAAGATTGTGCCTTGTTGTGGTCGCCACGCAAAGTTTTCTAAATACGGCGTATCCGTAAATAAAAATTGCATCGTTGACCAAAAGGTTATCTGGCAAGGATATTGCGTAATGATGATGTAGTTTTCAGTCATGCTAAAGCTGTGCATGTAAGATGGCGATTTAACAGGAATGCGCGTGATTAATGTATATTTGCGGTCTTTAAGGCTATATAGTTCGTAAGCACCACTGATACCAAATTTGAGCATCAAATTATATTTAATGCGCGTCACAGGATCATAGTGTGGATGGGCAGTTTGTGTAATATTGCCGATGCTATTCTGATACTTGAACATCCCTTTAGTTTCCAGCGTATCGAGATCAAATGTCCATGCTTCTTGACGTTCTGTCAGTGCGACATATTCGCCATCCATTTCGATAGTATGCACGTTCGTATTATCTGTAAAGCGCATTGAAATCGGTGAGATTAACTTTTGCCAGAATGTACGCTCAGGATCAGTTGCAGACATACGAAAATTGAGTTTTTGATTCTTATTATCCATACGATAATTATTGGTCTGCAAGTAACGATTTGCAAAACTGACCGCCCCATTATCGAATTTATAACGATGAGGCATGGCAAGCCCATCAAACCAATGCCAATATTTATCATGTTGTAGGTCAAATTGTCCGGGACCATTACGGACGTAAGTGCCGTTTAGCCATGTAGGGATTGTGCCATCAACGGTTAAACTCGGCACATTAACTTCTTCTGTTTGGGTTTCAAACCCTTTACGAAATGGTGTTTGATTGAGTGGCATAAGATCATCCGATAGTATTGAGCCAATATTAGGGTGTTATTTTAGAGTCTATCGTGGGAGGGCACGGAGACCCTTCCCTACTATTTTGTAGAGTCTGGAAAATACTTAAAAATAAATATAGCTATCAATAGAATAGAAGATGTGTAGGGGCGTTGCTCTGTCTGCGCCCGCCCAGTTGGATGACATAAAGTCCATCCCCTACACTCTATAAAAACTTTTAGGACATTACAATATCTTGATTAGATTATAGAGTAATGGTTAGATTACGCAAACTAAATTAGGCTTCGGCTTGATGAAGCTGATTCAAGAATACGCTTCTAAAGGTTTCTGTCTGTTGGTCATGGACAGGATGCCCCGCATCAAACATGACCACTTGCCCTTGTGCGGTATCTTCTAAAAATGTGTCTGCATATTTGCGTGGATTAA
>JBAUIA010000138.1:0-3159 GCA_049680565.1 Phototrophicaceae bacterium | reverse complement strand
AAAGTCTTCAACCTCAGCATAACGGTTTTGATTGAAGGCGAAGGTCGCAGCACGCATGTAGCTATCAATATTAGGGTCAAGTGCTGCAAAATTTTCTAAGGATGGTTTATCATAGCGGGCAATATGCGCGAGGCACGCATCAACGGCACTGTTGCGCGCAGTATCATCATTTTGGACTTTAGCGTATTCGTAACCAAGATCATGCAAACGGTAACTCGCTACTTGGTAGGGACGACCTTCGGCGCTTTGTTGGGCATGTTGCCGTGTTGCCAATCCGTATTGTTGCAAAAGGTCTAGGGCTTCTCGCGCAGGGTCAAAATTTATAGGTTGTTGTTGTAGGTATTGTATAAAACCCTGACGAACTTCATCATCTGATAATTCAGCAAGGTCAGCACTACTTTGCTTAGCATTTGCAACCATCTCATCCGTGACTTGGGGTTCATCAATGAAAAATTGCATCATCAATTCAGGCGTAATCTGTGGTGAGAAGAACGCGCCCCATGCGATAAAGACATTTTTCGCTTCTGTTGGCAATTCATTGAGGGTGGTTTCAATCAAGGCAGCGATGCTCTCACGCCCTGCTTGTTGGTATTCCAATGGCACTTGCAATTGTGTGATGTCGGTTTTTTCGATGTCGTCCAGTAAGGCACGGGCAGTATATTGCTTGGCTTGCATCGTGCGTCCAGCGACTTCAACAGCAAAAGCATGATTGCCCAATTTCGCACACAAAGCACGCGCAGAAACTTCATCGTGTACCAGTGTCGGCGCGAGTTTGCGGAGCAGGTTCAAGGCTTCATCGGGTGGCAAATCAGGAATTTTGATGATCGGCGCTAAGGGATAGGTTTGTCGGGCAGTCACCAAGAGTGGCACTTTGCGCGGAATGCCTTTCTGAACATCCAACAAGCTCTTACCATTCCAGCAATCATCCAGCACCACCAAACCCACATCATGGCTTTTGATGAGGTCGCGCAAGACTTTGGCTTTGCCATCGGCTGAGGTGGCTGCCATCGCTTTACTTGCCCCAAAGGGATGCGCTAAGGCTTCAAAGACGGCTTCACTATCGGATGCACCCATCCGCAACCACAGCACATTTTGTGATTTTTCATCAATCCAATCATAACTAATTTGGGCAGCGAGTGCCGTTTTACCGACTCCGCCAAAGGCTTGCAACAATACACGCGCATTATCCCCTGATAAAGCAGATTTAATTTGGCGTATCAGGTCATCACGCCCGAACAAGCCCGCTTGCGCGAGGAAGTCCACATCCTCGGCATCATCGTATAACTTGGCTTGGTTCGCGCCTAAGCCAGCCACTGACTCAGGGACAGCAATTTCGCTGATTGCAGTGATTTCACCAGCAGGGATTTTGCTAATTTCATCAAATAAGGCTTGAAAACCCGTCGCTGTCTCCGTACGGCAATCGGTATAATTACGGTTATTGATTAAAAATGGCAAAACTTCCACATCTTTGAGATAGACAGGCAAAATGGGTGTTCCCATTTCAAAGGCTTGTTGCAATTCTAAATTACATACTTTTGACTCATAACTGGCAGGGGTAATCACAAAAATAAAAGCACGGCAGGTCATAATGGCACGTTGAATCGTCAGCGCCCAATTTGACCCCTTCGGAATATCTTCGGCATCTAGCCACATATTTAAACCCATTGCTTCTAGTGAATCATGCACATTGCGCGCAAAATCAGAGGCATCAGCACGGGCATATGAGATAAAAACATGGTTACTCATGAACGTTACTCCTCGGCTACAGACTTATTATGGCATAAAGTACCGTTTTTGCCCTTAGCTTTCGGGGGATGATTCATCAGGTGCATGTATAATTTGCCATAGCATCACCGATACAGTAAAGACAGGTAACAGAACCATCAAATATTCAAGGTTGATCGCTTCATCCACCCCAATGATGCGCCCTATCGGCAATAGGCTCAAGATAAATGCTACAATCACCATCCAGCGATACTTCATCGTCAAGATTGCAGGAATCAGCACTACAAAGTGATAGCCTGCCATGTAGGTTGATGCCAGTAAATTGGCTGCCAGTGCAAAAGCAAAATGTGTCGGGGTCAGTGTG
The DNA here is from genome assembly GCA_049680565.1 of Phototrophicaceae bacterium. Classification (GTDB taxonomy): domain Bacteria; phylum Chloroflexota; class Anaerolineae; order Aggregatilineales; family Phototrophicaceae; genus JAUZRW01. The sequence continues at coordinate 1,070 of JBAUIA010000138.1, read as the reverse complement.
CGGTATTTAATCACGCCAATCGCAAATATCATACTGATGATAATCGGAATGATGTTCGGTAAAGCCAGCAATTTTGCCATGTCATAAATGGATAAAGCAGATAAGCTATCAACAGGTGTCCCTTGCTCAACCCACGCCAACAGATTAGGTATCCACTCTGCACCAAAAACCAATAGCGTTGCTAGAATAGTCAAGATAGGAATTACGGCAGCGCGTCCAATTTGTGCCAATGTCCATTGGCGTAGATGCCATGCAATTATCAATAAGGGGAATAATAAGCTGGTTGGTTTGATAACGGCAATCGTTGCGCTTAATCCGAGTAAATAGGGCTTTTCTTCCTTTGCTGCAAAAAATGCAAGCACAACACCAAATACCGCTATCACATCCATTTGTCCGCGTATTAGGTGGTCAATCGTATATAAGCCCAATATCGCTAAGATTGTCCTAAAAAATGACCATGTCACATAGTTTGACCACAGTTGCACAATTCCAAATAATAAGCCAAAAGTGATAAACACATGGAGGGCATTCGCTATAGCAACGGGCAATAGAGCAAGTGGCATCCAATAGAACATAGCATGTGCAGGATTAAGAAAGCCTTTGGCAGTATCGGTATAGAGAACGACCTCATTTGTCCATAGCCCTTTAGCAAATGGATAAAATACATAATAAAAATCTGCACCATAGATCGGATACAGAACCAGCAACACAAAAAGTGTTAGCACAAATAATGAGATAATACCGAGAGCGATTGTGTTTTTGGTCTGTCCAGTTGACATCATAAAGGTCATCTTTCTTGAATACGGTATACGTTAAAGACAAAAAAGCGGTGGTGTAAATACTATTGCTAATGTTTTGCTGACGACTTACTTTAGCTTGCCGATATTCAACTAATCTAATTTACATATAAACACTATCTTATCAAATAAATGGTCATACACCATTAAGCCTAAGGCAGTATACTCTGTGGTGTATCGCATTTATTAAAAAGGATATTTTAGATGAAACAAATGAATTTTGATTTTGAGTCACGGCGGAGTATGGTCGTGGCGAGGCGTGGCATGGTCAGT
>JBAUIA010000137.1:0-2110 GCA_049680565.1 Phototrophicaceae bacterium | reverse complement strand
GACATTGCTTGAACCCTATTGCGAGGCAATAGATATCCCCCCACATCCTGAAGCATTTATTGCACATCTGCAAGCAGAGCTCACTCAGACTTTGCGTCAAGTTGATGTTGCTTTCCCGCAAGATGGGCAGTTAATTATCAATGAAAAAGGTGAACCAACACTCAAACGCATCTATAAGAAGCCTACACCACATGGTGCAGTAGCTCTTAAAAGTGTACTTAAAGAACGTATGCCCGAACGCAATCTATTGGATGTATTGACTTTTGTTGAGCAGTGGATCAATTATACGCGCCACTTTGCACCGCTCTCAGGGTCTGATCCTAAAATTAATAATCCTTTGGCTCGCTACCTTATGACAGTTTTTACTTATGGCTGTAACTTAGGTCCACACCAAGCTGCTCGTCATTCACGAGGGCAATTCACACCACGTACACTCGCATATGTTAATCGACAACACATCATCACAGATAAGTTAGAAGCAGCTGTTCGTGATGTCATTAACTTCTACGCTCGTTTTGATCTTCCTCGCTATTGGGGTTTGGGTAAAACAGTAGCTGCTGATGGAACATTATTTAACACCTATCTCAACAATGTCATGGCGGAGCGTCATATTCGTTATGGTAAGTATGGTGGTATTGCCTATCATCATGTCAGCGATACTTATATCGCCCTGTTTAGTCACTTTATCTCAGTTGGTGTCTATGAAGCAGTTTATATTATTGATGGCTTGCTAAAAAATACTTCGGATATTCAACCTGATACACTTCATGCGGATACACATGGGCAGTCTCTGACTGTATTTGGACTTACTCACCTTCTAGGCATCCAGCTCATGCCTCGTATTCGTAACTGGAAAGATCTTATCCTCTACAAGCCTGATAAAGAAATGGCATTCGAAAATATTGGTACAATCGTCACAGGAGTCATTAATTGGGATCTTATTCGTAAGCACTGGCGCGACTATATGCGCGTGGTCTTATCCATTAAGGCTGGTCGGTTGATGCCCTCTACCCTACTACGGAAACTGGGTAACTTTTCACGACGTAATCGCCTCTTTCGTGCTTTTCGAGAATTAGGACGTGTCATTCGAACCATTTTCTTGCTTCGCTATATTACTGATGACGTCTTACGCCGTCGGATTAGTGCGACGACCAATAAGGTCGAGTCTTACAACAATTTTATCGAGTGGATTTTCTACGGTGGACACGGAGTTATTGCTCACAACGATCCGATTGAGCAGGAGAAGCGTATCAAATACAATGACCTAGTCGCGAGTGCGTTAATTGTTATGAATGTTGCTGATATGACCCGTATCCTTCAGCAACTTAACCCTGATGAATATGCCATCAATCGCGCGACAATCGCCACCTTGAGTCCCTACTGGACAGATCACATACGACGCTTTGGTGATTTTATTGTGGATATTGATCTAGCAGTCGATGCACCAGTTCTTGATTTTCCACTTACTAATGAGGACTGATTAGAGAGGTTGAGCTATTTTTGCCCGTATTCCGTCTTTTCCCCTTAGAGGCTATTTTAACCCTCTAATTATGCCCTAAAAGCACGTTTGACGCAACATAATACATCTTATCGTGCTCAACATATCCTGATTGAATTTCCTTAGCGTACGTTTTGTACCAAATGTGCAGGTGAGGCTTTGATGAAGAACGGCATGTTTTGACCGAACAAATTGCTCATCTTCAACGGCACGAAATGCAACAACAAGTGAAAGAACAAGTGTTACAGGATTTCGTCGCATATTGTGATACCATTCAAGGAGCGCTGGATAATCCAACGCCACAGGTTAAGCAGGAAGTTTTACGATTGCTCATCAAAGAAATTGTTGTTGAAAAAGATATGATCACGATCAAACATATCATTCCTATTGATGATTTTAGTCGGTTACTGCCACGGAGTATATGCCGTATCCATACTAACTCACTAACCCGAATCTGTTTTACTTTGACCATTAGAAATTCTGCTGAAGAATGTCTTTTATTATTGATAAAACACATTATGTCCGAAAATAGTCGTGTAAAGTCTTGGTATATGAAGTATATACAATTTACTTGATTTAGTTTGCCATTACAAAATCTTTACTCTATATTTC
>JBAUIA010000136.1:0-2892 GCA_049680565.1 Phototrophicaceae bacterium | reverse complement strand
ATCTTTTGTCGCTTCAGTAAGTGAATATTGCATTATTGATTGTCCTCTCGATTTGACAGTTTTATTTTAATTTAGGGTGAGCGATTGGGCTGGGGAGAGTCATAAAATATTTATTAGAATTAATGTTGTTGATACTCTCCTGATGGGAGTTTTTTGTTTTGTGCGTTGGGAGTGGTGATGGGGGCTATTGTTTGGGTGTATGACTTATCAGATTAGTGTGAGGGATTGTTATGGATGCATTGAGTCCGACGGTGGCAAGCTGTGTCAGCAACTCCGACACAGCCTCGACGATTATCCGCTTCGGTACTTGGCTGTATACCACTCATGGTTGCTGTACTAAAAGAACAACCTTTTCCCTCTGGATACTTACAACCTTATCCTTGGCAAACATCTGGTATTCCTGATACCTACCCCTGTGAAACGGCAACCCTCCCCGACAATTATCATTTTTTGTAAGAGACATCAAATATAACCGCGTAGTAATTCGATGGTTTGTTGTTCGAGTTCCCACAAGTCCATTTCTTCTTGTTTTTTGAGCAAACGGCGCAAACGTGGATAGCCATCGGCATATTCACGCGCCCATTCTTGGCTAAAATCACCATTGCGGATTTCATCAAGCGTGATTTCCATCAAGCGTTCCAGTTTGAGTTCATTGAAACGTTCGAGGCGGCTAAAAATGCCAAATTGCCCTGTCAATGAGGAGAGGCGAAAAGCGTGCAATAAGCCTGATTCGGATGCGCGTTCGAGATAATCGGTAAATTCGCCTGAGATGTATAAATCCATCATGGCAGCTTCAGGCGGATAGCCGTTGCTGAGGAGGACATTGGCTGCTGTGACCATCATATTATGGAAACTCGGTAGGACGGCTTGCTGAATGAATAAATCCAGTTCGGCTTCTTGCTCGATGGTAATTTCCAGCGCCCCTGCCCACAATGAGCCGATCCCTGCTGCGAGTGCGAGTATCGTCTGCCAGATATTGCCTGTGGCATCTTGTGCTGCTGCTACAAAACTATAAAAGCCTTCGCCTGTGATGTATTTATCACGGACAGCAGCACCGATGGTACGCGGTGCAATCATGCCGACATCAACAAAGGGTGGTGGTTCAATATAGCCAAACGCGACATTATAGCCACTCGCAAAGATGAGCGTATCGCCTTTTTTGAGATAGGGCGCAACACTTTCGAGGTAGACTTGGGGCATGACCTCATCAGGGAGCATCATCAAGATGACTGTTGCAGCGTTGGCAACGGCTTCAATCGTATTATGGGGGATACCATCCGCTTGGAGGATAGCAGCGCTTTCTTCGGGACGTTGCCCCACCATAATTTTGAGTCCGCTATCGCTCAAATTCATCGCAATGGGTCGCCCGAGGCTACCGTAACCAATCACCCCGATTAATTTATCGCGTAGGAATTCAATATCCCCATCTTCTTCATAATAGACAACGGTCATGCGATTGCCTCCAGCTTAATTACGAGTCATAGAGGTGCATTGTACCGCAGACGGGGGTGATCGTCTTGTGATGACTTATTTTGTAGAGCATGATTAAGCGTCTTGAATGCCCATAATTTCTTTGGCATGTTCCAACAAAATCGCGCGACGCTCGGGTTCAATTTCGCGTGAGATAAGGTATTTATCGAGTAATTCTTCGTGGGTTAAGCCTTCAGGATTTGTGCCTAAGCGAGCGCGTTCTGGACGTTCCACATCGCGGTTAATGCCTGCAATATGAAAGACTCCTGCATCCAATAATTCCCGACGGAGGAAACTATCTTTGAGAGATGCGCTGGTTTCAGGGGTTAGCGCGACGATAATTTTAACAATGGCATCTTGCAGATCAGCTTCGCGGATGACTTTAGTGACTTTGCGTGTGGGATAGGCTTCTGTTTTGCAATCAACTCGCAAGGTGACCATCGGACGCGCCATGACACGCACAAACTCATAATGGGTATTTTTGCGCGATAATTCCACCCAACAGAAACCTTTAGGATCATTTTGTTCGCCAAAATCAATGCGTTCGATGCTCCCGCTATAGACCACATCAGGATAATCATCGCGGTCATGCGTCAAATTTTGATATTTATGAATATGCCCTAGTGCGACATAATCCCAACGATCATCAGCGAGCAAATTGAGCGAAATCAGAACATCACGCCCTAGCATGACATTGCGCTCACTGCCGAGAATCGCGCCATGCACACTAAAATGACCGGTCAGCAAACGTGGCACATCCTCATCCCCTGCGAGGACATCGGCTTCTTCTGCCAAATTACGCAGCAAACCGCCGAGTGATTCTTCGAGTAATTGATCGGTATCACGGATGGTACGCCCTGTTATATCAAATTCTTGCATCAGGCGGGCGCGCATCGGATACGGGGCTGTGCCGACAACCACGCGCCCACGTTTGGTTTCGACATTAAATACTTCATAATCATGGGCGATCATGACATTAGGGACGCGCAAGGTATCGTAAATTTCGATGCTGCTGGCTTTGAGGGCATTCGGTGGTAAATCATGATTACCAACCAGCATCACCACAGGCGCGAGTGCTGCTAAATCTTGGATACGCCACGCAAATTCGCGTTGATAAGTGGGGTTCGGTGCGCGTGTCTTGAAGGCATCGCCAGCAAAAATGACCAGATCAACATCATTATCACGCGCATACTCGACCATTTCATCCATACGGCGCAAAAAATCGACCACACGGCTACTCAAGCCACTGTTGGCATCGGTTTTGCCGTAATTTTCCATGCCGATATGCACATCAGCAAAATGTAAAACGCGAATTGGGTCGCTCATAGACGGTGTCATTTCTGAGTATGGATGGGTGTAGGGTCTATTTTAGCAAGTTTTGGGGGATGCGCTATAGACTGATTTGAAACGCAAAAAACGTGA
>JBAUIA010000135.1:0-5589 GCA_049680565.1 Phototrophicaceae bacterium | reverse complement strand
ATTGGGATCATCGGTGAGTGAGACTTGCAACAATAGCAAATCACCTTCACTGATGTTGATACCAATGCGAACGATGATGTCAGCATATTTTTTGAGATTTTGCTCGAATGTTGGTGTCATAGTTTTTCCTGTTATAAAATCAGCGAGATAAAGTGACCTGCATAAATCAGCTTATGATACCTCGAATGCCCATTCGCCATTACGGAAAATTGGGTCGCGTGTGCCATCGGCGTTGATGCCATCAATATTCATATCACCACTCCCCATCATGAAATCCACATGGACGAGGCTATTATTGCCCCCTGCTTCTGCAAAGTCATCATCAGACATGCTTGTGCCGTTTTCCATTGTGAAGCGATAGGCACGCCCTAATGCCAGATGATTAGAAGCATTTTCATCGTAGAGTGTGTTGAAGAATAGTAAATCTGATTGCGAAATCGGTGAACTATGCGGTACAAGGGCAACTTCCCCAATTGAGCGTGCGCCATCATCGGTACTGAGAAGTGTATCGAGGGCGGATTGTCCGCGTTCTGCTTTAGCAGAGACTACATCGCCTTCACTAAATTGGAGCGTGAAATTTTCAATGATTGTGCCATTCCATGATAAGGGTTTAGTTGATTTTACAACACCTGTGATGCGTTCACGATGAGCAAGGGTAAAAACCTCTTCTGTTGGGATATTCACAACAGGCTTTGTACCATTCGACATAGTGAGCCGTGCAGTTTCCCAGAGGTGGTTATCAGGCAAGCCAATCGTTAAATCAGTTATGGGCGATTGATAATGCAGCGCGTGATATTTTTTCTGTGTGAGATATTGTGCGCGTTTGGTCAAGTTTGCAATATGATCGACCCAATCTTGCACAGGATCAGCCCCTTCAATACGGCACATTGTGAAAATGGTTTCCCAATGTTTACGACGGGCATCTTCTGCGGATAATTCAGGGAATAACTTAGCAGAAATCGCAGGGTGCGGTGACATCACAATCAGCCAATTGGCGACATTCTTAACCACGCGATCACTCACGGGCGCAGTTTTTATCGCACGGCTGCGCTGCATCTTTTGCAGACGATCAGCATCCTCATCCCCAAAGAAGTCGGGGTCAGCACACGAGATACTAATGCGAGCATGTCCTTCGTCGGTATGATTCAGCAAGCCATCAACGACCCATTGTGGATAGGCTTCAACGGCAACATCTGAGCCTTCTCGTAAACGGATTTGGTCGAGTTCGGGTTCTGTCCAACTGACAAATACATCTTCTGCGCCCGCTTTATAAGCACTACGGGTTAGGGCAATCGCAAGTTCACGCGCTTCAAGTGAAGCCGTAATCCATAAACGTTGCCCTGCTTTAAAATCTAAACCAACGTGTACCGCGACATCGGCATATTTTTGTATTTTTTCTGCAAATTCTGACATTATTTGCTCGTTTCAAAAAAATTTATAAGGATGATTTAGTTTACCATTAAATATTTGATTCGGTTACAGGACTTGATGGCATGAGATCAAAAACTGTTTTATAGTAACTATTGATAATTTATATTAAAGGATGTTGTTTATGGAAAAAAATGATGCGCAATTAATACAAGCACAGGCTATTGAAAGTGACTTGTCTTCATTACAAAAACTTACTTTAGGGATTAGCATTTTTATTATTCTGACACTTGCCTTTTACTTCGCACCTCTTGATATTGGATTTGACTGGAGTGTTATCATTCGCGGGTCGCAACGCTTATTAAATGGTGAAGAAGTTTACCAAAAAGTTGATCTTTATTATGGGTATTATTATGCGCCTTGGTTAACAACTCTTTTAGCGCCTATCAGTGTTTTGCCTAATCAGCTAACGTTTGCGATGCTTAACGCAATCACACTTTTGGGAACAGTAATTTTAGCTTTTCGTTTCAGATTAGGTCTTATCAAGACCTTACTATTGGTGACCTCACCACCCATCTTTTATAGTTTAATACTCGGACAAGTGGATATCCTTGTATTATTATTTATTTTCTTACCAAAAGAGTTATGGGCAATATCAGCATTAACAAAACCACAAACAACGCTTGGTTTTGGATTCGCATTACTCAATTATCCACATCGTTGGATTAGAACGATCATTATTTCTGTTGGTATTGTTGGTATTTCTTTTCTAATATTCGGAAATTGGCCTATGAAAATTCTTGCACAACAATATGCAGAGCAAAATGTGTCTGCTGGGCATAATATTTTCGGTGGCTTATGGCCATTTCAGTTAGTAATTGGATTAGGTTTATTATCAGTTGCCTTTGATCGTGAAGACGAACGGATCTATATTGCGGCATCACCTTTTTTGATGCCTTACGCATCTACATCCAGTTTTATTGGTACATTGTTAACAGCATTTTCAATGATTCGTCACTGGCAAGCGACTATTATATGGTTAGCTTGGTGGGGTGGGATTGTCTATCGTGGGTTAGGTCTTTGAACAAATCTATTAAATAAAGTTATTTTTAAGATACACAAATAAAGGAAGTGTTATGTTCGAGCAAACACAACAAGATTTGAAAGATTTTCATACATTGAGTAGCACATTCTGGAAAAGTATCCCTGATGATATGTGGGATGTTAAGACAGGCACACGCGATAAAGATTGGACATTGCATCAGGTCTTGGCGCATGTGCTGAGTATCTCGCAGATATTCAACCAATCTGCGAAAGCTGCGCTCAATGGTGAGGATCACTTTACAAAAGGATTTACAGAACGTGGTCAATTTGGCGATTGGAACGAACAAGAAATTGAGCGTCTGACAAAAGCACCACCCAATGGCTTGATTGTGCAATTCTTGCAAGAATTACGAATCGCCCATGAGACGGTTGCAAAAATCACCCCTGAAACTGCACCTTTGATGACCAAAGTTGTACAATTTAACCGTCCTGCCCCTGCGATTGATTATCTTAATTGGCACTTATCCCATGCTGGCGTGATTCATGGCGCACAAGTTGTTGCTCCATTAGGACGTGAACCGCTATGGCTTGATTTTGATAGCGATTTCACACAACGGGTGATAGCTTATTATTTGCAACAATGGAGTATGTCTTATTGGGCAGATTTAGGACCTGATGAACCTGAAGCCATCAATTTTCACATTAATGGTGCTGGCGGTGGCGATTGGCATATCATCGTTGCACCTGATGGTGGTTCAACAGGCACAGGCGCTATTGAAGGCGGTAAATATGATTTATTTTTTGAGAATCCACACATATTTTTTAGCATTTTTACCAACTACCTCAGCATTCGTCAGGCAATGGTAAATGGGCAAATGCGTGTCGCTAGCGATGTGCGCGATACACTCGATATTCTGCGATACTTTGCCCCAAAGCGCCCTAAAATAGAGTGAGTTAAGGCTTTATGTATCCGCGAAAAACGACCTATTATCGTATTACCTTACGCTAAAAGTACCTTTCGATAAGTTTTTAAAATCATAGTCATAACTACTTTTGCGGACGCGCCATGCGCGTCCCTAAACATTCAGGTTGGTGTAGGGATATCCAATGGGATTTCCGTTGAAAATTAATCGTATCAAACCTTATTCGTTTCCTGAATGAGCGTATCAGGTGGACTGAGGTTTTTATCAACAAATATCCATGCGAGTGCAGCACTCACCCAGCATAATCCCGCAGCAATCCACATGATAATGCGGAACATGGCGACAAATTCGCTTTGGATAATTTGACGCACAGCTTGTTGTTGCTCACTCGATAAACGATCAGGAATTTGAATACCACCCAAATCAGATGCCACCGCTATCAGTTGCGTTTCATTATCCGTAGGAAGATTCAAGGCTTCGATTGCAGGTGAGAAGCTACTGGTAAATATAATTAAGCCGATACCTCCTAAGATAGAGAGTGCTAAAACTTGCGATGCACGCGACATGGCATTGTTAATCCCTGATGCGATCCCAGCACTGTCTTGTGGTACAGACCCCATCACAGCGGTTGTGAGGGGCGCGACGAGAATCCCCATACCAACACCCAATAATAAAGTTGCAGGGAAGAACGTCACCCAAAATTGGGATTGTCCTGTGGTAATGCTCGGAATGGATAGCGCTGCAAAGCCCGCCCCTGTGATGATAGGTCCTATAATCAGGGGTAAACGCGGTCCATAGCGATCAACCACACCGCCCATCATGGGGGATAAAATCACTAACATCAATGTCCAAGGTAGGAAAGCAATCCCTACAAATGCTTCACCGTAGCCTTGAATTTGTACAAGATTTAAGGGGAAAAAATACAGTGCGCCACCGAGTGCGCCATAGAGCAATAAGGTGACTAGATTTGTCCCTAAGAAAGTTGATGATTTAAATAAGCGTAGTGGCATCATCGGTTCTTTGGTGCGACCTTCCCACCAGATGAACGCACCCATCAGAATAAAGCCACCGATGAGACTCCCCATTAGATCAAGGCGTTGGAAGCCTTCTAAACCGAGTTCACCGATGCTGATTGCCCCGTAAGTAATCCCTCCCATTGCCAGCGCAACCAGCACTGCACCCAGCACATCAAAATTGGGGGTCGCGTTTTCATCATGGCTTTCAGGAACACGTAACCAGAGGGCGATTATTGCGAGGATTGCTAATGGGATATTGAGAAAGAAAATACCACGCCATAAGCCATTTTCAGCAAGGATACCGCCAATAATAGGTCCGATGATAGACGTGAGGGTTGTGATTGATGACCAATAGCCAATCGCTTTACCGCGTGTCTTATCATCAAAATAAGCTGAGACAATCGCCAAACTGCCCGGAATCATCATTGCACCACCGATGCCTTGTATCACACGCGCACCAATTAAAATATTGGCATTGGGTGCAAAACCACTGGCAACTGAAGCAATTGTAAATATGATAATCCCAATCATATAAACCCGTTTGCGTCCGTAATGATCGCCCAGTGAGCCTCCTAACAGGAGTAATGCCGCCAAAAAGAGCGCATATGAATTGACAATCCATAAGAGATCACCGCCACTTGCACCGAGATCATTCTGGATAGCGGGCAGTGCCACATTGAGCGCACTACCGCCAATAAATGCCATGCTAGATGCGCTGATGGTTGCAAATAATACCCACCAGCCTGTCGTATCAATCTTGCGTGAGTCGCTTTGGGGTGTTGTCAATAGATTGCCTCACTCTCCATTATTTGGTTTATTTTTTCATTATAAGGTCATATGTGGAATTGATTTGCCTAAAACCATATTTTAAAGCACCTTTCGCCACAAAGGCTCAAAGACACAGAGAAAATCAATGAAAAATGGCGTACTATTCGCTCAAAAAAATAGATTATCACATCGTTTATTTCACATACAGCGTTCATATTTTATCCTCAGACGCGATGAGTGCCAGATTCCTTGCTAAACGTATGCAAGCAATTACAAGACGTATCGCATCTGTGTGATGTAGAATAGAATATTCGTTGTACGGTTTCGTACAGGCGATTCTAGCCAGTTTAGTTATAAAAGAGATCACACACTATGATGTTTCCGCCTCAAATTGATATGCGTAATCCCATTGTCCATATGACCTTATGGAATTTAATTGCGACCACAGGTTTAATGGCTATCTTGATTGC
>JBAUIA010000134.1:0-2177 GCA_049680565.1 Phototrophicaceae bacterium | reverse complement strand
AGCTATAACAGCGGTTTTCGTTTGTGTGTCCCCCGTCTATGATGTTTTTGTGTACTCTGAGGGGTCGGTGCGAAGCAAGCGCGTATGCGCTAGACCCCATTAAAAAAATTTGCTGATTTTGCGGTATCTTATGCACAAGTGCTATACTTGTCTCATAGCTTCGGCTATAGGGGTCTCTGTGACACAACTCGGCGCGTTCTGCGCGGTGGTTCTTGGAACAATTCTAATAACAATGCGCGCGCGGTGAACCGTAACAACAATACACCCGATAATCGTAATAACAATAACGGGTTTCGTGTTTGTGTCCCACTCCTGTGTGTCCCTCCATATGATTATGATGGATCTTGTTGACATCATAATGAGCCATCCTCTTTTATCAGAGGGCAATGGCTTCCAGAAATGCTGAGCGATTACGATTTCTCAGTCGAGGCGGAGTATCATAGAAGGCGCAGAGCATTCCTGACCGCATGGCACGCCAAAACAGGTGCAGTCCATCGGACATATACAAAACCCACAGCGGGCATATGCCCGTTTGTGGCTTACACTGCCTTCATCCAGCCACCGAGTAATTGACCCATTTCAGCAATCATGGCGCTCACATGACGATATTGCCCATCATTGATCCACTGCCATTGGTGCACCAACCGCAGATACAATCGCATCTTATTCAAATGTGCATCTGCTTCGCGCAAATGTTTATATTTATTACTCCCTGTCTGGCTATTAGCATCGAATAATGCCTCCTGAAAATCCAATGCGCTATCCATCAAGCGTTGTGTAATTGTAAAGCGATATGCTTTCGGGAATTTTTCGGATTTTGGCAGTAGCCACGCCAGTAAATCAAAGGTACGGGTGAGGATAATCATGTCATCAGACATACAGAACTCGCTTTTTTCGCAAATTGTCAATTGGTCAAATTTGCTCTTAGCTTATCGCAAAGCATCCAAACACAAGCGGGGCAAAGCGTCTGCTGCAACTTTTGAGCATCAATTGGCAGATCACTTGCTCGTCTTGCAAGACGAACTTGAAACACAAGTCTATCAACCCGGTAGCTATGTTCACTTCATGATTCATGATCCTAAAAAGCGTAAAATCAGTGCTGCACCCTTCCGTGATCGAGTCGTACATCATGCGCTGTGCAATATCATTGAACCGCTATTTGAAGCCCAATTCAGTGCACATAGTTTCGCCAATCGTATCGGAAAAGGCACACATCGCGCCTGTGATCTCCTGCAAAGATATTCTCAGCACTATCGCTATTGTTTGCGGGTAGACATCGTGAAGCATTTTCCCTCGATTGACCACGAAATTTTGTTCGACATTATTGCAGATACAATCCATGACAAAAAAGTTTTGTGGTTGACTGAACAGATTATTGTGAGTGGCAGAGGGATCCTCGCTGATGAATATAAGATGCACTATTTTGAGGATGATGATTTATTCGCAGTAAATCGTGGCAGGGGACTCCCAATTGGAAATCTTACCAGTCAATTCTGGAGCAATGTCTATTTGAATCCACTAGATTGGTTTATCCAGCAAGATTTAGGATGTCCGGCTTATTGTCGCTATGTCGATGACGTGGCTCTTTTTAGCAATAACAAACGCCAACTTTACGCTTGGAAAAAGGCGATTATTGATTTTCTGGCGACACTCCGATTAACCATTCATGATGCACAGGCTCAAGTTGTTCCTGTTCAACACGGGATTCCATGGCTAGGCTTTGTGATTTATCCCACACATCGCAAACTGAAACGGCGCAATGTCATCAATTTCACCCACCGATTTGAAGCCAATCTCGATCTCTATCAGCAGGGAAAAATCAGCTTTGCTGAGCTAGACTCGAGCGTAAAAGGTTGGATTAATCATATTAGATATGCCGATACATGGGGCTTACGGGAACATATTTTTAGTACGCACCCTATTAAATCCCCACCAAGATAGCCTGTGCAAAAAAACAGGCTCATTTTTTAAAATTTTTTAATGGGGGGTCTAGCGCATACGCGCTTGCTTCGCACCGACCCCTCAGAGGACAGAAACCCCTTATAGAAGGGGGACACACAAACGAAAACCGTAGCTGTTAATACGATTACCGGATACATTGTCGTAACGGTACACCGCACGCGCATAATAATTAGAATGGTTCCAAGAACCACCCCGCAAAACACCCTGATTCGTAG
>JBAUIA010000133.1:0-3786 GCA_049680565.1 Phototrophicaceae bacterium | reverse complement strand
GAACAGATGACGACGCAATATCTCTATGAGGATGTTATTGTGTCAAATAGTAGCGTGTCTTGCAAGTCTAGTCCTATTTTTACGAAAATGAGCTTTGATAAATACTTAAAATAGATCGTGTGATTTTCGGCTAACATCTCGTTGGGTGTCCCTACAACACCCTTATTTTGTAGACAAGCGCAATGGCGCGTCCGATAAAATATTTATGAATGTAATTTTAAAAAATTTCCGAAGGTTAATTCACAATAGGGTCATTTATTCTATTGATGTTGGGGATGTTGCTTCTAACAACCAAGCGACAGCATCCGCTTTTTGGTATCCCTTAAAGATACGGCGTTCAACACGTTCGACATTCAAATAGTGTCGGAAGGCGTTAAATTCTAAAACCAATGTTTGGGAGTTAAGCAAATACGCAATCCGATAAGCAAGTTCTGGCGGAGGCGGTTGCATCCGTGCTTGTAGAATAACATTTTGCATCTTGGGGAAATAACCCTGTGTAAAATCCCATAAGATCAAGACAGGATGATTGGTGATAATTGATCCTGATACAATTTGCGCGTTGATTTGTGTGATGGTTTCAATATATTGCTGAATTGCTTCACGAGATGCGCTATTGAATTGTACATTCCAGATAAAATTTTCATCATGAGAATAAGAAAATAAGTCTTGTTGCATTATTTACCTTCGATTTAATAAGCAAATAATCTTATCATAATTCCTATATTTGCGATACGATTTTCCTGAATAATCGTCATATAAAATGCCTGATGGATAACCTTTACGCTGAGACGATTATCTTGTTTAATCACAAGTGGAATATGTGGTACAGTGGATAGATGATGTTTGTTAATAATTTGATGGGGTATGAATGAGCGACGAGTCGCAACCAGTTCAACGTGATGATGCCCTGAGCATTTATCAGGCAGATCCTGTATTAGGTGTATATGTATCGCACCATCCAAGCAATCGCTTGCGCTTGATGGCAATTGGTACTGTTTTGTATATGTTACCTGTAGGTATCTTACAATTAGTCTTTTGGAATGCAGACGATACGATTGTTGCTATTGTGCTACCGATCCTATTTGCTACGATTGCTGGCGGTATTTTGTGGTGGATTCTTCATTATTGGAATCGTGAAGTGGTCTTGTATGAACAGGGCTTCAGTTATCGGCGTGGATCAGCCACCGCTTATATTTTGTATCGTAATGTGGTGCAACTTGTCCAAAATATCGAGCGAGTGAGTTTCTTGGGATTCTCGCGGATGGTTTATGATTATCGGCTCGTAACCGATGTCGATGAAAAGCTCACGATTAATAATATTTACTCCAATCCTGATAAATTAACACGAGCGCTCGATGCGTATATTGCGCGTGATCGCTTGCCGATTATGCGTGATAAAATAGCCCAAGGTGAACGCGCAACATTTGGCGCTAACTTGCATCTTACTGCTGAGGGTATTATCCTGAATGATACGCATTTAATGTGGCACGATTTCAAGGCACAACGTGTTAAGAATGGACAACTTATCATCCAAAGCACCGATGATGATGGGTGGGGAACTTTAGCTGTATCAGAAATTGATAACCCTGTTTTGTTAATTGCTCTACTGCGTGAGCGTGGTCAAGGTAAAAAAGTCATATCATGAGGTCACGCATCATGAACCAGTTTAGGATAGCTACTTATGAATTATGAAATTCATCTTTATGCCCCCAAAGCCGATAAACTCACATCGAGCATGATGGAATGGCTATTTGAAAATGGGCAACAAGCTGACCAACCAGAAGCCTTCTGGCCTGTCAAAAAATTAAAAACCAAAGCCCTTGCACGTCATATGTTACGGCTTGATCCTTCTTTAGTGCCGTATCAAGGACCGGGTAATGATATTGAGTTGCACTTCCCGAATACGAATATGGGGATTGTGCTGTATATCCATGATCGTGGGGTGATTATCTTCTTCCCGTATATGTCATATAGTATTTATAGCCGTATCGTTTTAGGGATTTGTTATACCTATATTCGTTATCTCTTTGATGCTGTTGGTTTTTGGAGCTTTGACCCACAACTTAATGTGATCTCGTATGCGGATGACTTTCAATCCATGGAAGATACTGCCATGCTGATGGATAACATTATGCCTAAATTACTCAGCCAAGGAAAAGGAAATGGATAGTGGCTTATTATGAAGAAGTTGATCCGTCACAATCTACTTCCTAATCGTGTGCATGAATTTGTATTCTTAACAGATGAGCGCCAAGCGATTGACCTCTATTTTGATATGGTTGGTGGCTTGTTTGAATGTTCCCCTAAAGATCGTCCAATTTGCTATATCATCAATTGGTCACAATCAGGCGTGCCATCCCTCAATTATATGTTCCTTAAAACCAAAGAATGGGGACGTAAACGGCGTGAGGTGGCAGCAGGTCGTTGCTTAATCTTATTTGACCAGAAAGGCTTTTTACCCATTGGTAAAGCGCTCGCAATGCTAGTCGAGAAAGAATGGGGACCTAAGATACAAATCCGCCTTGAACATAATGATAAGCGTGATGAAGGCATGAATTGGCTGACACAAAACAAAGATTTTGAACAAGCAAGTGTGTAACAAAAAGCTGCTGTGCATCCATCCACTGATAGATAATGACATATGAAATGAGACCTGATGATAACGATTAATCCTGCTGATTTAGAGCGCAGTCAAGTTTATAAATTACTGACAGGCAGCATTGTTCCGCGTGCGATTGCGTGGGTCAGTAGCCAAGCGCTTGATGGCACATTGAACCTTGCCCCATTCAGTTACTTTACTGCCGTGAGTGCCAATCCACCGATGGTCTTATTTTGCCCCGGCACCCGTTCGGCAGATATGGGCGAAAAAGATACCTATCATAATGTGAAAGCGACAGGCGAATTTGTCATTAATTTTGTGGGCGCACATAATGCGGAAGCAATGAATATTACGGCAACGGAAGTGCCTGCTGATGTTGATGAATTTAAACGGGCAGGTGTCACACCAATTGATAGTCATATCATCAGTGTCCCGCGTGTTGCTGAAAGCCCGATTCAATTTGAATGTAAGCTCAATCAGATTGTAGATGCAGGTGATGGACATGTTGTGATTGGTGAAGTGGTCTATATGCACTTCCAAGAAGATGTTTATCAAACGGGCAATTACATCAATATGGAAGCCTACGCACCGATTGCACGCCTTGCAGGTCCTAATTACGCACATCTGGCGAATTTCTTCCAGTTACAGCGTCAGCCATCGGAAATTAAGCCGAAGTAATGTCCTAAACGAAACGTCTACGGATAGTTGATCTTGTGTTGACATTTTTAAATAACGCGAATAATGCTTAACGTATCGTCACCTGTGACTTAAGTCACAGGCTCTTTATATGCGTTGACTGAAGTCAACTTTTGACGACATATTTATACAATAATTGCACTTAAGCGAGCTTTAGCGTCTAGCGATAATGCTTGAAAGAAACCGTCTAATGGATTGGCTGATGTCAGTATCAGTGAAATGATTGAACCGTATTTAATCACTGATGTTACGCAATTAATTTTAAGCCACATCAGTGAGGGTAAATAAAGCACTTAACAAGATTTTTTGCACTGAGTCTGAATGCGAAGCTAATAATTGCTCTCTTTTGAATTTTGACTCTAAATTTGAACACCTTCAGAAAAAAGAACATTTGCTCTATTTATAAATTAGTGCTAGACTTCTGTAGATCATTTTTTCTATTTTGTTTGTGAGAAGGATAATTGAATGGATACCCATTTAAAAACGATTAT
>JBAUIA010000132.1:0-2166 GCA_049680565.1 Phototrophicaceae bacterium | reverse complement strand
TGTCAATAGTTGCCGTTAAGTTTGCGAATATTTCTTTAACTGGTAGATTATCTAAAATATGTTCATATTCAGATTTATTATCAAAACCAATAATTGACACATTTACGGCAGCACCTTCTAATGTCCATTCCCTATCTGACCATGCCATAAAAATATCACCCGTATCTTTTATTCTTTTCAATACTTCTCGATTAGACCCATCTCGTATGGAGTTTGTAGAAAGTAATCCTGCTCGTCTTGCAGTTTGTTTCTCAATGCTGGCGCGTGCTTTCTCAAACCAATAGGTGACTAAATCCGCACCCCCTGCAACTCGTCCATCATATAAGCCACGCAAATCATCTACATATTTATCGCCAAGTTCACCACGCATTTGTTTGTCGCCCAAAACTGGCGGATTACCAAGGATAACATCGACGCTTGCCCATTCAGGTTCGGTGGGTGTGCCGTCGGCATCATAAGCTAAAATCGCATCCATATTGACGATATTGCTATGAATATCTTCCAAAATCGGTTCTTTGGGGGCGGTCAGGTAGCCGTTGCTACGTCGCCATTGTAAGTAGCCAATCCAGACCACAATACTGGCTAAAGCATGGGCAATCGGGTTAATTTCGATGCCGTACATCTGGCGCGGATGCACTTCTGGGAACGGTTCAGCCAGTCCAGCAAAGACAGGGTGCTTGATGACCTCTTTTTCCATATCCATCAGGCGTTGCAATGCCACATACAAAAAATTGCCCGATCCACAAGCAGGGTCAAGCACTGTAATATCACGCAAAGACGCTAACATATCCTCGCGCAAGGTTTCGAGTTGTTTGCTATAGGTCGTTTGATTGCGTTTGTTGCTGGTGGCAAGCGCCTCATCAAATTTGGGGCGGATGGCTTGGGCATCGGCTAAGACTTGCTCCCATTGGCGTTCGAGTGGGCGCATCAGCACAGGGTTCACAATCAGCAGAATATCTTCTCGGCTGGTGTAATGTGCGCCGAGTTGGGCGCGTTTATCGGGGTCAAGCGAGCGTTCAAATAATGTCCCGAAAATCGCAGGTTCAACACTCTCCCAATTTAATCGGCTGGCATTTTCGAGCGCACTCAATGCTTCAAATTTCAAGTTTTCAACAGCAACATCTTCAAACAGTGAGCCGTTAAAATAGGGAATCTGCTGGAATAGAACATCACCACCATCTGCCATCGCCTTAAATAGGTCTTGGGTATAGCGTTGGAATCGCTCACTATCATGACGGGTTTGCTCGATAATTTCGCTAAAAATACCTGTTTCGCCTTTGGGTCCCGATGGCAACAAAGACACATCTTCGGCAAACAAGCAAAAGACAATTTTGGTCAAAAAATGGGCAATGCGTTCAGGGTCAGCTTGCCACTCCCGCATATTATTGGCGATAATCTCAAAACTCTTAGCAGCATCAGCCGTCACTTGGGCGGTGTTGCGGTTGGGGTGCAATTTGCTGGGGTCAGTGAAGATATGGCGCAAATAATCTTGCACAACCGTGCGCGTAGCGATTTCCTCATGGGTAAAGCTATAAACGCGCTTTTCGGTATTCGCCCAATTGGTATGAATCTCCCAATTTTGAATATCGGTCACAATCAATAGCGGTGGATTTTGCAAATTTTCGCGGTATTGTAGCAATTGGTCGTAGGCAGCGCGTAAATCTTTATAGCGGTCAGGGGCTTTGTATTCAATCGCAAAATGTCCTTGCAAGTAGACATCCGCAAAGCCTTGATTCCCTGCTTGCTTTTTCAAGCCTCGGTCAAATTGAAAGACATTGCCGTATGGGTCAGTCCCTGAGCCTGATGGCGTTTCGTAGCCAATCAGTCGGCAGACTTCCATAAAATGGGCTTGATAACTCGCACGTTCGCTTAATTCTGTATTGCGCCAATTGGTCACAAATTCGCTAAAGGTGAGGCTCGGTTCGGGCATGGTCATATCCGTTGCAGGCAATCGCTTGTAATATATTGTGATTATAGCATGTTAACGTGGCTTGCACAGTTGCGAGAGGGTGGCGGATTTTCGGTCAAGCGGGACGGTATGGTGACCATTCGCAGGGGTAGGTATTTAATAATAGTCTGCATTAAAGTGAAAACTCAATAAATGGGGTTTGTTAGCAGATGTTCACTAAATAATAGCTCATAGTTTTGAAATTTTGGCACAAAAAA
>JBAUIA010000131.1:0-3397 GCA_049680565.1 Phototrophicaceae bacterium | reverse complement strand
CGCATTTTTGATACATCGTTAACAAAAAGTCAGTAGAATAATATTACAGTTTTTATTGCGGAGGTTGTCGATGATGAACAACACAGTATTTGAAGAAGAAACAACAATACCGCATGTAACCCGCCACGATAGCATCAAGACAGGGTTTTATGCCTTGATTGGGCTGAGTATTGCAGGTTGCTTAATTGCAGGAACAATTTGGTTATTTGTTGCCGCCTAAAAAAATTCTAGTCAGCAGAGGCGATAGTCATGGTATGAAATCGCCTCATCATATCCCTTATTCATGAGCACTCACTGTCCTTGCTCAATGGTGCGGGCTTGTGCTGGCTCAAAATCAACCACAGAAAATGTGATTGGCTCGCTATTGATCTGTGTGCCATCCTCTAAAATTGCCCTTGCTTGTAAGTCCCATTCCCCTATCGCAATTTGCCACCATAGATCAAAGGGATAATCCATCGTGGATGCGTATAAAACATCGTTGAGGTAATAATCGACTTGTACGGTATTGGCTGGCATTGCAACATCAAAGCGAATCCGTTGGGTTTCAATCGGTGTCACAGGTGAAATTTCAAATTGTGTAAATGGATCAGGTGCAAGTAAGCGAATGCCTAGCGTGACATCCTCAGCTTGGATTGCGCCCGTCGGTGGTAAATTAATCCCATTGAGAATCGCCCAATCACGGGCAGCTTGTGGCAAAACAACAAATGTATCTAATCTGGTATACGCTGGCGGAGTGTTGCTATCTGCCAAACCACCTGTACGGGTATCAATGGCAAAGCTGCGATAGACATTATCGTATTCTGTCGGAACAGTCCCTTCAATAAACCATTCAAGGCGACGTAGTGGGCAATTATCACGCGGTAATAAGCCCGACAAAGTACACACTTCTGCTTGAACAAGACCCTCAGGGCGTATGAAAGCGATTTCAGGCTGACCGATCAAAATTTGGCGGATGAATTGATTATAAATAGGACCTGCTCCCGAAACGCCTGTTACCTCGATCATGGGTGTATTATCGGCATTGCCAACCCAAACCCCAACAACCAGATTCGGCGTGTAGCCCATCACCCAATTATCACGAAAATCGGTGGTTGTGCCTGTTTTTGCAGCCGCAGGTCGCCCAATTTGTAAGGCGCTATTGACACCAAAACTCGGAATCCGTGCTTGATTATCACTCAGCATATCGGTGATAATCCATGCGACACGTTCATCTAGCACACTTTGTTCAAGGCGTGTTTCTTGGTATTCATAGAGAAGGTCACCTGAGCGTGTGGTGACACTCAATAATAAGGTAGGATCGACGCGATAGCCTCCATTTGGGAAAATACTATAGGCTTGCGCTAAATCAAGCAAGCGGACTTCGCCACCACCGAGTGTCACTGCTAAATCTAAATTAGGGGTGGATGCAAGCGAATCTAAGCCTGCATCGGCTACAAATTCTACAAATGATTCGACACCCACACGCTCAAGTGCTACAACGGCTGGGATATTATAACTTGACCCCAACGCTTCCCGAATCGACACAGGTCCATGTTCGACGAGTGCAAAATTCCCCGGTGTATAACTCTCAAGGCGCGATGTTACAAAAGGCGTTTCGACATCAAGTAGCACGGTTGCAGCCGTATACGGTGCAATGCTCTGCGGATTCATGGCGAGTGCATAAGTAAAGGGTTTGAGAGTTGACCCCGGTTGACGATTAGCAAGCGTTGCATTGACCGCGCCATCAATCGTTTCATCAAAATAATTCGGACTGCCGACCATCGTCAAGACCTGCCCTGTAAATGGATCAAGCGCAATGACCGCAGCATTATTAGCATTGGCAGAAATTTGTCCATCATCGGTGCTATTGAGTAATCCCAATTGATAGGTCACAGTTTCTTCTGCGATATGCTGCCAACTCAGATCAAGCGTGGTGATAACATCCAAGCCTTCGGTATAGAGGGCATCGGGATAGGTTTGTTGGAGTTGTTGCCAAACTGTCATCACAAAATGAGGGGCTTCAATTGGGAATCGTACACTGCCAAATTGAAGTTCATCATTACGGGCGGATTCAGCTTCCGGCTGTGTCAGGTAGCCACGATCAACCATCAGATCAAGCACAATTGTTTGACGTGATTGGGCGCTATCCCAATTCGATAAAGGATCATGAAAAACAGGATTTTGGATAATCCCTGCTAATAAAGCACATTCTGCTGTTGATAAATCGGTTGCTGATTTATGGAAGTAGGCTTGGGCAGCACCTTCAATGCCATATGCCAAATTTCCAAAATAGACTTGGTTGAGATACAGTTCTAAAACATGCGTTTTACTAAAACGGTTTTGGAGTTGTATCGCCAATACCATTTCGCGCAATTTTCGGCGGATACTGCGTGTTGCCCGTTCTTCGCTATCCAATAAGAGCAAACGTGCAGTTTGTTGGGTGATGGTACTACCACCTGCAATGATTTCACCCCCATTAATATTAATCCATACGGCGCGTGCAATCCCAATCGGGTCAACCCCGAGATGTGTCCAATAATTGGCATCTTCGATAGCAACGGTAGCATGGATACAGACATCAGGAATTTCATCGAAGCGAATCACCCGATTACGTCCTTGCTCTGGTGGCAAAATTTCGTACAGCAATGCCCCATGCCGATCATAAATGCGGGTACTGGGTAACGCCAAGCCTGCATCAATCTGGCTGATAGGTGGTAAGCCATAGAAAATGTAAAAATAAATTGCAACCGCCCCTATTAAAAGGAGGATGCCACATAATTGGAATAGTTGGGTAGCGCGTAGTCGTCTCATGATGCTATTGTAGGAGAAAAAGATAACGCTTGCATGACGCTTAGTCACTTATTGGTCTATGCTTTTCGGCAATGGTGGCAGTAATGGGTCACGCTCCATCAATTCTTGCCGAGCGTTTTCATAAGTACTGAAAAAGATTGGTGTATTTTTATTAAAGGCTTTATAACCGACGACACCAATAAATCGTATCAGAGGATTTTTAGTCACTGTGAAATTATATCCACACTTTGAATGATGTAAAAAGGTAATATGTTGACGAATCCACGTAATATTCTTGGGAAAGTCTCTCATTTTTTGTTCGATAAATAAGAGATGGATATTTGCATCATGCGGACTATCCTCAAAATAAGCAATGATTTGACGATTCATCTCAAGCGCATCATCCTGTGTGACAATGTCACCAAATATTATCAAAAGTACCCGATGATTGACCAACCACGATATATCAATCATGAGATAGGTAACTTAATCTGCGTGAGATCAAATGTAGGTCCTTTGGTGCAAGATGTCACTAAGTCGCCATCTAAGCGCATCATACATGCGCCGCAAGCCCCAACACCACACGGTAAGATTGGCTGAAAAACACCAAAAATATAATTTTGAGGAA
>JBAUIA010000130.1:0-5922 GCA_049680565.1 Phototrophicaceae bacterium | reverse complement strand
TAATATACCGTGTCCATAATTGACGTGGCACAAGCCCAAACGCCCCACCACCATCAACATTCATGATACTTTCTTGAATGAGATGTATTTCAAAATCACCGACTTTAAACATAGGTCTATCATCTTTTTTACTATTCACTCATTAGAATGTGTCATTATCATAGATAAGTACAATATTTGCTATTAATTTGCATAACCTATCCACGAGGAGAAATTATCATCGCTACAATTTGGCAGCTTGTGAAAAAAACATTTAAAACATGGCGAGAAGATAAAGCCTCATTAATAGGTGCAGGACTCTCATTCTATGCGCTAATATCACTCGCACCGTTGCTTGTTACAATGATTCTTTTAGCAGGGTTTTTATTTGGGGAAGGCTTTGTACAGGAGCAACTCACACAGCAGATAGAAAACTTACTAGGGTCTGAAACCACTGAATTAGTCGCTAATATGATTAAAAATGAACAAGAGCGTAATCAAAATATTGTTGCAGCTACTGTGAGCATTGTACTTCTACTATTTGGCGCAACTAATGTATTTTTTCAACTTAAAGAATCGCTTAATAATATTTGGCATATTGAACGAAAAAAATCGGATCAAAGTATAGTTTTCAGAGTTTTAAACCTTGTTCGACGATATATTTTGTCGGGTATTTTTGTTTTTGGATTTGGGGCAGTGTTCGTATTAGCATTGGTTATTGATGTAGTAGTAGCGGAATTGATTAATTCATTTCAAATTGATTTTATTTGGTTGGATATTATGCTTGAAATTATGGGAGTTATAGCATCTATTGTTATTTTAACTATTATCTGTGCACTCATCTTCAAGTATTTACCTGATATTGAGATTAAATTTCGAGATGTTAGACTGGGTGCATTCGTGACAGCTATTCTATTTACACTTGGTCAATGGCTCATCGACCTCTACTTAAGCTATGTATCTGTTACCTCAGCCTACGGTGCAGCAGGAGCTTTGGCTATCTTATTATTATGGGTGTATTATTCAATGCAAATCTTGATTATTGGCGCTGAATTTACACAAGTCTATTCTCATGAACGGCAACATCGAGATAACATAGGGTCTCTCACTGAAAAAGAATGAGGGCGTTAACCCTCATCAGGTGTACTAATATCAGCAATTCTTGCGCGTAGTAGATTCAATAATGGTGAGATAGGTAGCCGTAATTGCAAACCGCGTTGCCCTGCACTAATAACGATATTCTGGATTTTGGTAGCAGGCGCATCAATATACACTTGCCAGTTTTTATCCATCAACATGAGCGCACTCATGCCACCGACTTGCAAACCTGTACTTTTCTCAGCATCAACATGACGCATCATCTTAACTTTTTTCTCGCGGGATGCTGTTGCAAGTTTTTTTAAGTCAAGTTGTGTATCACAGGCTAACATTGCAATCATGGGTGCTTCGCTTGCCACAGAATAAGCAATCAGTGTTTTATACACCATAAATTCAGGGATACCGACAGCTTCTGCGACTTCGGTAGCATCTTTGAGGCTTGCATCATATTCCAGAACATCATAGGGAATATCATTGGCTTCTAAGAGGCGCATCGAATTAAGTTTTTTCTGTTTTTTTGCCATCATCTGACCTTACATGGGTTTACGAAATAAGAATAAGCCAAATCCGAGCGTGTCATGACCGTACTCTAGGTAAAGATTCCGTGTAGAACGTGAGTGATCCAACATGGCTGCGTTATCAGGGTCATTAGGGAAATCAATCGCGTGCATTTCAATTGCATAACTCCGCGACCATATATAATGATCGAGGTCAATTTTAGTGGCGACTGATGCAAATAAAGGCGTTAGCCCTTCTTGCAAGCCAATTTCAATTGCACCCATATAATCTTTTGTGACAAGGAATGAATCTTTAATATCAGCTTTGGCTTCTTTACGCCAATAATAATCACCCATCAGTACCATGCCACCCGGTTTAGCATATTTTGCAATTTCCATGATCGCTTCATCATACGTTTTGAACAGTTCAGACGAATTGATACACATCACAGCATCAAAACTAGCCGGTTCATAAACATATTCATGCACATCATGTTGAATGAGTGTAATATCCGCAGCAGGTGCGCGGTTTGCAATTGCTTCTTGTGCAGCTTGTAGATAAGGTTCGCTAATATCTGCCCCAAAGGCTTTCACCTGACAGGTATCCACCATGCGAATTAAGATTTCAGCTTTCGCACAGCCTAAATCAATGACGCTCATACCTGCTTTTAACCGCATCAAATGAGCAATTTCATCCACCATCTGGTCATTGATTGGACTACAATAGCGCAAATAATCATGAGCAATAGCATCGTATTTTTGTTTATTCATAAGCTCTTGTCCTCCTTCTGTTACTTACTATACGGCAAAACACGCAATTGGATTGCACCATTGATACTTTTGCCTGCTTCCACAACAAAAACGCCCCCATTATGGATACCATTTTCATGTAAAGTAAAGCCATCATTGGCATTTGTCTGTGGTTCAACAGCCATTGAGCCATCAGGGGCAGTGTATAAAATCATATGCTGAAACAGATCACTAACAGTCATTTCTAATTCTGTCAGCCAATCCGCATAGACAATCCGTACAGGCTTAGTTGTATCACGATTCGCTAGTAAATGGTCAAATGTGAAATCATCTTGTACGGGTCGTAAATTGCGAAAATCAAGTTCAGGCAGAATAGGTACAGGTGCAGCATTTGGCATCGCATCTGTAAGTACAAAATATTGATCGCATGGTACTTCTAGCATAGGCATGGTACTGCTCATACGTTGAAAATAAGGATGAAAGCCCATACCTGCTGGAAAATCGCGTGTGTCATCATTTTTGAGGGTGACATCCCAAATAAATGATTCATCCTCTAAACGGTAAGTCAGTTCAGCCGACATCGTAAATGGAAAATTAAAATCATCAAAATCACTGGATTGTATTGCCAATGTGATATGTGTTTCACTTTGGTCGATGATGTTCCATGCACGATTCCGCGTATCGCCATGACGTGCTGTATTGTCAGATGCAGTTCTGAGTTGCCATGATTGCCCCTCATACTGTAACACCCCATCCCGAATACGATTCGCCCAAGGCAACATCAGAAAACTGGCTGTCTGGCTTGAATTGTCATAATTGGCTTCGGGCGTTGGACGCATCACATCCACCCATGCGCCACTATAGCGAATCCGTCCAAAGGCGATACTACCGCCTGTTTGTGGTAATATGCCAACTTGCCAATGTTTATTTTGTAATGTGATGAGCATCGTTTTACCTACTTGTATTGTCTTTTAGCCAATGCACCAATGATACTCGGAACAAGCCGATTACCCAAGACGATGAGCCGATCAAAGAAGCGCAAAATAACAGTATTTTTAGGGCGGATTGCAGTTTGCACAATCGCTTTCGCAACATCATCAGGTGACATGGTAGGCAGACCGCCACCTTTACGGGCACCATCTCCTAAACGCTTGTCATTAAATTCAGAATTGGTACGCCCCACAAGAAAATCTGATACCTTGATATGATCCGCTTCAAGTTCAATCCGTATTGAATTAGCAATACTGGTTACGAAGGCTTTACTAGCAGCATAACTTGCTGAATAGGGTGCAATCAGGTTGTATTGTACCGATGAGATCGTCATGATATGTCCGCCACCCGTAGCACGCATATGAGGCACACAAGCACGGATGCTATGCAAGACACCATCAATATTCGTGCGCAGTAAGGTTTCTAATCCATCCCAATCAGAATCCACCAGTGAACCCCGATGCCCAACACCTGCATTAGCGACCAAAATATCCAAGCGCCCAAATGTATCCATTGTTTTTTGAGTTGCCTCAATGAGTGATTGTGGATTCGCAACATCACCCACTAATGGCAGAAATTGACCCACTGAGCCATGCATGGTATTGATTTCTTGGGCGAGTGACTCTAATTTTTCGGCACGTCGTGCAGTACCTGCTACTTGATACCCTGCTTGTGCGAACGCAAGGGCAGTTGCCCGTCCGATACCACTTGATGCCCCTGTAATAAAGACGACTTTATCCAAAATAGATGACTCCTAAGCCCTATCGAATAGTAGCTACAGTGTAGGGCTTAGGTGCGTAATTGTGTAGGGCTTATGGACATCTTAGTAAGGAAGCGTATTAGGATCAAGTTGAATCGGGGGTAATTTGAGATCATCATCTGTTACGATTGATTGTGCCGTGACCACTGCTGCGCTTTCGATTGGTGCTATTGTCCGTTTGAATACACAAAAATAGGTGCTAGTCCAGTTATAGGGATCAAATTGAATATCTTGCTTATTCCCAACTTCTGGGACAGGTTCCATATGGACGAGTTCCCAACCATCCGTGCCGAGTTTGTTTAATGCTGGGATCATACTTTCTGGTGCATGGCGTTTCGCTTTTTTATTGAATGTTTGCTCGACAAATTGCTTAACTTGTTTGTCTTTGGTATCAGCTTCCAAAAATGTCGTTAAATATTCCCATTGTTCCATCATCAAACCCCTTACGGACTATCTTATTGATATGGCAGTTAGTATAGCGCATTTTTGGGAGGATGTATTGCGATCATTAAAATTGTGTTTCTAATTTATAGTGTTAACGGTGGCATAAACTGATAACACTATATGTATACTTCACTTAACAACTTGACAGGCTTATAAGTTTATCTATAATTCATATAATGTTTTAAAAGGTCAAAAAGGCTCAAAAATGAAGCAAGATATTACACATTATGATGTCTATACACAAACGGAATTTGATTCGCGCTCTGATCTAATTTATCCCGATCAGCTTAGAAGTGGGATGTGGGCAACTTTCATGCAACAAGACCCGATCTCAGAGGAGCATTGGGCTGATTTTCATAAGGTTTATAGTGATTATCAACTTTATGTTGCAGACGGTAATCGTTTTATTGCGCGGATTAAAAGTTTGCCGATTCGCTTTGATGGTGATCTTGTTGATTTGCCCGAGATGGGCTGGGATTGGGTCATCCAGAATAGCATGGAAATCCATCATCAAGGCATTGAGCCTAATATGGTGAGCGCTATCGAAATTACATTTCTACCAGAATATCGCGGACAAGGTTTGAGTACAATGGCGATCAAGCTGATGCGTCTTAATGCTCAACGTCATGGATTTGATACCTTGCTTGCGCCCGTGCGTCCTAACCAGAAACATCTTTTTCCACTGATCCCAATGGAAGAGTACATCTCATGGCGACGTGATGATGGCTTATCTTATGATGCTTGGTTACGTGTGCATGAACGCATAGGCGGAAAAATTATCAAAGTTGCACCCCAATCAATGCGGATTCCGGGGACTATTGCGGACTGGGTAAACTGGACAGGTTTAGAATTTCCTGCAACAGGCGATTATATTATTCCCCAAGCCTTAAATCCTGTTCATATGGATATTGCTGCTGATGAAGGTGTGTATCACGAACCAAATGTTTGGATACTGCATCAAATCGGATAACAACAATCAATATGCTTATTCAGCGTAGGGTAGGCATACCTTAGCCATAGGGCGAGCGACAATTCAACCTAAGACCATGCTGATACACTTTAATTATCAGGTTAAAAGATAGTTTGGAGGAACAATCAGCATGAGTCATCAAATAGAGCAAATTTTCAATCTGCTGATTGCAATTGGGCTAATCATGGCAATTGTCATTTTAGCACCGCAAGTGATGGGTTAAATCACGCTCACAGAGAGATCTTTGCAATAGGGATAGGCATTTTTACAATAACCTTAAAAGGTGAATTCAGCGCTTAAAAAATCGAATCCACCTCCGATAATGATTATTAAATATGAAGCGGTTCTTGGTATAAACCAAACACTTCGCGCATGACATCGGTCATTTCGCCAAGCGTAACATACGCATGAGCAGCTTCGACCAAATGTGGCAT
>JBAUIA010000129.1:0-23508 GCA_049680565.1 Phototrophicaceae bacterium | reverse complement strand
CTATCAGAACATCGGCAGCGAGAGGCTATAGCACTTGTAGATAATCTCGCAGAATTGAACCCCACCAAAATTGCTTTGGAAGTTACGTCAGATCGCCAAGAAGAATTAGATAAAATGTATCAAAATTATCTTGATGCCGATGGTATAACAGACAATCGTAATGAACATTTTCAAATAGGCTTTCGTCTGGCACGCAAATTAGGACATAGCAAAGTCTATGCAATCGACGTACAGGGTCGTATGAATCTGGATGCTGTGGTTGCATATAGTATTGAACATGGTCCACAGGATTTTCCTGAAAAATTGCAAACATTAGGTCAATCTATGATGGCAGAGTTTGCTAAACGCCAAGCATCATCTACGATTGGTGATTTGCTAAAGTGGTTCAATGAGCCACAGTCTATTCAGATAGCACATCAACTCTACATGGATGTTTTACGTGTCGGCAACGCACCAGACTATATCGGTGCATCGGTAGTTGCTGATTGGTATGCGCGTAATCTTAAAATCTTCACAGAATTAGCGCACATCACACAATCAGATGATACAGTGATGGTCTTATTTGGGCAGGGACATATCCCAATTTTACAGCAGTGTATTCGTGATAGCGATTTTATGGAACTTCTCCCAATTACAGATTATCTTTAAGCGTAAATGATATGTGATAATATCCGAAAATACCTTTCTAATATTTATCTTATACGATTAAAATCTAAGCATCGCTTAATAATTATCATAGAAACTGTATAACAATCACGAAATCAGTATTCCATAAGCATTGGTTGATACCCAACTTATCGAGTGATATACTTGTACGGTAATTCACAAACAGACAATTTTGATATAAGTGTCTAGAATAATTGATAGGTACTTCTGTCAGTGTTGGATTTAATATTTATTTGCGCGCTCCGTAAGATCGGGGCATCTATCACATATCACATTTAAGGAGCTATTCTATGGCAAACAAAGGCGGATTAGAAGGTGTCGTCGTTGCTGATGTAACGACAAGCCTTGTTAATGGTACAGAAGGTAAACTTATTTATTCTGGTTATAAAATTGAAGACCTCGCAGAAAATGTTTCATTTGAAGAAGTCCTATTTTTACTCCACAATGTACGTCTACCAAACGCAGCAGAATTAGAAGAACTACGTAGCTACATCGCAAGCAACGCAGCTATTGACGATTTTATTATCGACACTATGAAGAATACACCAAAACATACCCCTGCGATGGCTGTTGTTCGTACTGCAACCTCCATGTTGTCATCTTTTGACCCTGATGCAGAAAACCTTACGGATAAAGCCGTTGCCAAGCAAAAAGCCTTCCGTATGACAGGGCAAGTTGTAACGATTTGTGCCGCATGGACACGCATCAAAGAAGGTAAAGATGTTGTTGCACCACGCGCAGACCTTACCTTAGCGCAAAATTTCATCTATATGATTACAGGCGAAGAACCTGATGAAACAGCATCCAATGCAATTGATGTTTATCTTGTATTGCTTGCTGAACATGGCATGAACGCATCAACATTTACCAGCCGTGTTGTCACTGCAACAGGTAGTGATATGCATAGTGCAGTTGTTGCTGCAATCGGCGCACTCAAAGGTCCATCACATGGTGGTGCTAATGCAGAAGCAATGAAAATGTTCCTCGAAATTGGCGAACCAGATAATGTAACTGATTGGTTCAATACCAATATCAAAAATGGTGATCGTCGTATCATGGGTATCGGACATCGTGTATACAAAGCAACTGACCCACGCGCAGCGATTCTTAAAATGCACGCTGAACGCCTTGCTGCAAGTAGTGGTAACACAAAATGGTTTGAAATTGCGAAACAACTCGATGAAGCTGCTCGTGCAGATGATTATTTCATCGAACGTAAGTTATTCCCAAATGTTGATTACTACAGCGCGATTGTGCTTTATACACTCAATCTCGAAATTGATATGTTCACACCATTATTCGTCATGGCGCGTATGGCAGGTTGGACAGCAAATATCGTTGACCAAATGCAAGGTCGCTTGATTCGCCCAACTGCAAATTATGTAGGTCCTATGGATCTCGTGGTTACACCAATCGACGAACGCTAAATATTAGGCTTGAGTCGTTAAAAATGCTCTGCACCATGCAGGGCATTTTTTGTTTTTATCATTATGGAACAAATTCGATACCTGCTACGTATGGTTAAATAGGGTTAGCATTGGTTGCATTGCCCCTATATTGTGTGCTACTGTTAATGTGATACGGTTTAAATTATTGGATAAAAGCCGCTATGAAATTACTGAGTATTTTTGCACCTGTACGCTTGGTTGGTAAGCATGATTATCGTGCTTATATGACCTTCTTCATTTTGTTTGCTTATCTATCTGTTTTTGGTTGGGAAGTTGTTCTAACTTTGAGCAGTAACACGCCCATCGAAGCACTCTTACCGCATTATGCCTTTGCCCCCTGCGAAATTGGACACGTTCCTGTTTCTGAATTGGCAGTTGATGGTATTCGTGGTTTGTTCATGACGGATAGCTTTTTCTTGCTAATCGTTAATATGATGTATCTATGGATTTTTGGTCCTCTCGTTGAAGAATTTCTTGGATTCCGCCGTTATTTAAGCCTATTTGTGATGGCTGGTTTAGTTGGTTTCTTGATGAGCGCTATTTTCACTAGCGGTTGTGCGCCACTTTACGGACCAAGTGCTGCGATCTCAGGTGTTATAGCTGCCTTTATGGTGCTACACCCCACAAAACGTGTCGAAATTGTGGTGAGTCCACTCTTGTTCCGTCGCTTTGATGTACCAGCATTTTTCTTTGGTTTTGTCTATTTAGGATTCCAATTTTTGTTGGAAGGTGAAGGTCCTTTATCAGGCAACTTTGCACCAATCTGGGATGAACTCGGTGGCTTTATACTCGGTTTCATCTTCATATTTGTGGTGACAATGTTTAAACCTGCACCTAAAGTTGATCCATTTGAACATCTTGATGACTAACATAGAAGAAGGTTTAACATGATTTTCCCTGTTGGTATTCCCGGTAAAGATGATAAAACTGCCAAGATGACCTATGCCTTGATAGGTATCAATATCTTAGTATTCCTCTGGGAAGTTTTATTTTTTCAGATTTTTGGTGAAGATGCCTTTAACCAAGTGATGTTTAATATCGCTTTCAATGTTTGCGAAATCGGCGCACGATCTGCACCGCACCTCGCACTCGATAGCTTACGGAGTATGTTCCTACATGGTGGTATCTTACACATTTTAGGGAATATGGTCTTTTTGTTGATTTTTGGACGTAAAATCGAAAATTACTTTGGGGCAATACCATTTTTAGCGTTCTATCTTTTAGCTGGATATGGCGCAACCATTGCTCATGCTATGTTTAGTGGTGTGGTTTGCTCTCCTGCTGATCCCTATGGCTTAGTGATTGGCGCAAGTGGCGCAGTTGCAGGTGTGATGGGTGCATTCTTATTACTTTACCCAACATTACCGATCAAAACTCAATTTACAATCATCCCACCGTTCATTGGATGGCAATTCAAAGTGCCAGCTATGTTCTATCTCATCTATTTCTTCTTGATGGATTTCGTACAAGGCTTAGGGTGGTATGTTGATGAAAGCACCAATGTCGCGCATTGGGGACATATTGGCGGCTTCATTTTCGGTTTTGTCATTGTTTTCTTAGCGACAATGCTTTGGAAACCTGCTCCTAAAGCTGATCCATTCGCCTACCTCGATGACTAAGACACACATGAACATATAAATAAAAAAGCGGAGACAATTTAACTGTCTCCGCTTTTTGTGTGTTTAGATGAACTTATTCACCTGTTGCTGGTGATGGGTCATTTTTACCGAACATCGTAAATAGTGGATTTGCGCGTGATTGCATGTGGTCAAGTACGCTGACGAATAAAAATCCGATGATTGCAATACCAAGCGCAATCAAAATTTGATTGGTATCTAGTGTAAGTGGTGTTACAACGTCACCAATCTCTTCAACTTCTTCGATCATATGGGTTGCACGATAGTAGATTAAGCGCATTGAACCAATCATGAAGCCAACAAGCAATGCAATCGTTGGATGTTCATAACGATTAAGCAACCAACTTAATACCCGCGAAAATGCCAAAATACCAATACCAGCACCTGCTGCAACGAAAAATAAGCTGACAATGTCACGATCATCAACTGCACTCAAGATAAATTCGTATTGTCCGAGTACTAATAAGATAAATGAACCACTAATACCCGGTAAAATCATCGCACAAATCGCAATCGCACCACTGATAAATAACACCAATGGACTATGCCCGAAATTATCCCCTAAGTTCCCCAATGCTGGGTCTGTCACAAAGTAAGCGATAATTGTACCGATAATGAGGGTGATAATACTAATTGTCCCCCACTTTACTTTATAACCAATCGCAAGGACTGATGCTATGATGAGTCCTGCAAAAAATGCAAAAATATAGGTCGGCTGATTCGTAATCAGGTCTTCTAAGATGCTTGATAGCAAAACAACGGCTGTCAGTAAGCCTATCGCTAAGGGAATCAAAAAGCGTAAATGTAGATGATCGACAATATCCATGACAGATGGTTTTTTGTTAGCATCTTTTGATGTAAAGAATGATAACGCCATTTGCAATGCCGATAGATTGAAGGATTTAATCCCATTGAGGAGCGTTTCGTAGATTCCTAGGATAAATGCCATTGTCCCACCTGAAACACCGGGGACAATATCTGACGCACCCATCGCAAAACCGCTAAAAAATAAACGGAGATATTCTTGGATTGTTTTCGGACGTGAAAGATCAGGTTGTAAGCTATCGTCGTGCTGTGTTTTTTCTGCCATAAGCGCAGTCTCACCTCGTATATTTATCAGCATATAATGGGCGCGTATGATGCCGTAATTGGTCACACCCGTCAATCCCAAACCGTGCTACAATCATTCGCATCACACATTACAAGGAGTTTGTAGGATGCAGGCTAAAATTATTGTGCATGGTAGCCATCTCAATGAAAATGCGGTTGCGCATGCATCAATGCGTGGCGGCGTAATCGTAAAGGCAAGCAGCTAATGCCAATGGTTACAACGGCTCGTAGTGATATCCATTATAAAGATTATCGTAAAGCTGATTTTGATGGTATGCCTTTTGTACTTGTACATGGTGCGGGTAGCCAATATATGGATTATCACTCCAAAATGCGCCGTAATTTACAAGCGATTTCCCTTGATTTACCGGGACATGGCAAAAGCCCAAAATTAGATCCTATCAGCATTGAAAATTATGCGAAAGATGTTGTTGCCTTTATCACTGCGCTCAACTTAGAAAAAGTGATTTTAGTGGGACATAGTATGGGTGGGGCGATTGCTCAACAAGTCGCGCTTGATTATCCCGATGTACTAACTGGGCTTGTCCTGATTGCAACAGGGGCAAACTTAATCGTAAATCAAGCGATTATAGATGGCATTGTAGAACATCCAGAAGAAACGGCTGCGCGTGTTACGCAATGGTCATGGGGTAAACCACTCGATGACAAGACACTACAACAAGGTATCACACACTTACTCAGCACGCCTATTGATGTTATCCAAGCGGATTACATCGCTTGTGCTAATTTTGATGTACGTAATCGCTTGCATGATATACAAGCGCAAACCCTCGTCATTGCTGGTGCGCTCGATAAGATGACCAAACTCGCATGGAATCAAGAACTCGCTGATAAAATCCCCAATAGCCAACTGAAAATATTTGAAAACAACGGGCATCAAGTTCATGTTGAAGCCGTTGATGATGTAATCACATTGCTTGAAACGTGGAAAACAACATTGTAGAAAATTGGGTATCAGCACTTGATACCCAATTTTGATTATTTTACAGGGTCTTTGAAATCATAAATGCCGTCACGGATTTCCCAGCTTGTACCCTCTTCATCCGTGAGTAAATTACCATCACGGGTCAATGCACCTTGTGTATTGGGTGATGCAAAAATATCATCGCGTGCTAAATCAACGTGATTTCCAACTTGCCCAACTGCATGATTCACCGTAAAAATACTCGGTGAGACTAATAAACCTGTTTTCTGCATCAGACTATCCATCGTTGCGAGTGTATCATTCGGAATTGAGCGTTTGAGCGCCCCAACACGGAAAAATGATACAGGGATGCGTCGTTGCATTGCAAATTGTGCTTTCTGTAATTCATCCACAATATAACGCGGATGAAAATTGAAATTTAATTCCACAAATTCTACAGGGTCTAAGGTGTTAGGATTCCATTCCTGCTGACCCAATGTATGGCGTAAAATGGCTTTCATATTGCGCTTGTTAGCATGTTCAAGGATGAATAGGGCATTATCTGCCATAATCCGACGAATGCCTCCAAGCACGTCTGGAACATTCTCAAAATGGTGAATCACACGAATCATCGTTGCGCCATCAAAGACACCCGCTTTGAAGGGCAACTTATAAGCATCGGCAGCCACATAGCTATAACGCTCATCACCTAATTGATCGCGTGCGAACTGTAATTGAGAGAATGAATAATCAAGCAAAACAACATGCTCATAAGCATGATACTCATCGGTCAGACGACCAAAACCTGCTCCAATTTCGAGCAAGCGTTTACCACTTTGGGGGAGCAAACGGCGTAAGACGTGTCGTTCAACAATATCTTCGTAATTACGCCCTTGCCCTTCCCAAAACTCAGTTCGATAGTTCGACCCTTCATAATCACAAATGCGTGGTGTTTCAGTCATTAATACCCTTTCGGGTCTAGTTTCCAGTTGGTGTCGGAATAATACCAGAGCCTGCGTTATTTGTGTTGGCTGAATTTGGATTAGTCGGTGCGCCACCTGTGCCACCATTGCCTGTAGGAACACCTTGAGAATTGATCGGTGGCAACACAGCATCTTCGACTGATTGTGAAATACCGCCTTGTGCAGCATCATATTCGCCAGCAAATTCACCATTGTAGTTATAAGCAGGAATACCTGTTTGTGCGAATGTGAGTAAACTATTGGCATTGACTTGTGCAGGGTTTGAACCATCGGTATAAAGTGCTGCACGGTCTGGCAAGAGGGCATCTAGTGCTGGGATACCACCCGGTGCAACAATCCCTGTTTCAATTGGACGCGCTTGCACAGGGAAGTTTTGTGTGAGCAAGCTCTCGTAACCGACACCTGCTGTTTGGCTGAATCCAACCCAAGGATCATAGGCTTGCGAATTAAAGCCAGTGCCATCTGTCGCTAATAGATTTTGTGTTAGCCATTGTCCGACGGGTTCATCACTACCAACCAGCAATCCTGCAAATTCACCAGCTTCTGAGAAATTATTTGGTAGATTGTGCAAGCCTATTGCCAATGGCTCAAATAATAAACCGAGTTGTTGAATCGGGTCATTCAATTGTGTTTCGCTCAAAGGAATAACGGCTCGAACATCCAATGCAATCGGTAATTCGGTATTAAGTGCCAAATTGAGATCAAGAGCAACAGGTAATTGTGTGCCAGCAGGCAAGGTAATATTGACAGTGGCGTTATTCAGTTGCAAGTTACCCGCATCAATATTTGCACCTGTAATACTAATCGGGACGGGGCGTGTGAGCGTTACAACTGTTTCGCCCGGAATTTGTTGTGTGACGGGTTGCCCTGCAATGCTTGTTACGACGCTCTGGATCGTATTGCTATTAATTGGCACATCAAGCTGAACAGGGACAGTATCTCGCACAGGGATGATCCAATCAATTGTGGCATCGCCTAAACCTGCTGCGGTGCTATGTAACCCACCAATGAGAGGGTCAGCAACTTGTGCTTTAATCTGAAAAATATAGAGACCCGCAACGAGTAAAACTGCTACAAGCACAAAATTGACGATAAAAGAAAATATGACCATAAAGCGCCATAAGAATTTGCCGATTGCACGCATGTGAATTGTCCCCTTTGTGAAAATAATAGGTACTTAGTTTATAGAGTATATGTTGCTCGTTTGATAACAGCAACTGTTTACCACCAGTCATCAGCCTACGTTGTTGTCGTATTGTATACGTTTTACCTATGCTAGTTGCAATCAATCATTAATCCCATTATCCTATTATAAGAAATAGTAAACGAGGTCATGTGATGATTACTTACGAAAAACGCAAAAATTCTAACAACTGGTATCTTCCATATTTAAATTTAGGTGTTGCTATCCTTATTATGGGTGTATTTTTCGCCATGAACGTAAAGGTTTCTGATAACCTTGCGGTTCAACAAGATGAATTGCTCACAAGCGCATCACAAACTGTCGATGTATCAGGCGAGTGGGTGGGTACAATGACTGAAGATTATAGTGATGCTGTGCGCTATGACTACCGTGTTGTCTTCGATCAATATCAAGAAGACCTGCTTGGTTTTAGTTTCCAAGAATCAACCAATTATACGGTTGATATTTATGCAGAAAGTGCAATTTCTGGCGATATTGATGGTGATGAAATTTATTTCTTTGAAGAATCAACGCTCGTGCTTGATAATCTGAGCCTTGATTATTGGTGTCGTATTGAAGTTCGACTCAATTACCAAGTGATTGCAGGTCAAGAAACACTGATCGGTACATGGGATAGCGCAGAAGAAGATCGCGTAGGTTGTGACACAATTACAGGTCGCGTTATCCTGACACGCCAATAATGAAAACGATAGCTTAAATGTAGGAGCAATAATCCATGATAGGTGAAAAACGTAAAAATTCAGATCAACGTCGTGGTATGTCATTATTTGTGATGTTAGGTCTAGTTTTGGCAGGTGTCTTTATTGGCTTGCTATCCAATCCTAATAGCGAACAAGCAATTGATATTGAAGAATTTAATCTTGCTAATGTCGATTTAAGTGGTGAGTGGGTTGGTACAACAACACAAGATTACATCACCGATGATTCTGATGAAGAGCAGCGCTACGATTATCGCATTGTTATCGATCACAATCGTTCGCAAATTGAGGGCATGAGTTATCTCGATATGGTGGATGGCGCTGATATTTATGCGGAAGAACGTATCGAAGGCTATATTCAGAATAACCAATTAATTTATAGCGAAGTCGAAACCTTAGTTTTGGATAATAGCTCACTTGAGTCGTGGTGTTTAACACAATCAACTTTGACATATCAAATGATTAACGGTCAAGAGACACTTGTTGGTAGTTGGGAATATGTGCTAGATGAACCACGTTGCCAAGGTATTACAGGACGTATTATTCTAACCCGTCAATCTGACTAAAAGTTTCTCAATATCACGAATTAAAAGACATGCTATAAATGAGTATGTCTTTTTTTGTTGCTAGCAGCGTAATGTGATTTTTAATAATTTTTTTACACTATTTCGCTATACATAATGCGAATAGTGATTAAACTTAATTCGAGGATAAATTTACATTAGGAGAACTTTCATGTTGAGCAACAAACGTAATCTGTTATTTGTTTTCGCTACTATTTTGAGCGTCTTGCTGGTAGCTTGTGGGACGACTGCTGATGAATCTTCGGAAAGTGTTGATCTTTCGCAAGTCTTTACTTACGTTGATGAACTCGGTGCAACGGTTAGTATTGATTATCCAGACGGTTGGTCGGCTGAGGATGCGAATGGGTCTGCTGGGTTTGCATCTACTGAAGAACTCTTAGTACAAGCTCAAAGTTCTGATTTACCCAATGTTGGATCAGGTGAAGTTGTTGCAATCTCACTCGCATTACCATCAGAAATGGTTTCTTTCATGATAGAAGATGGGGAAGAAGTTAGTGCAACAGGTTTAGCAAATTCATTTGTTACAAACCTCGTAGATACTGAGGGGACAGTTGGCGACGTTGAAGAAATTACACTTGGTGAACAATCAGCAGCCGTTGTCCAAGCGACACAAGGTGTTGTTGATATTGTCTTAGTAACCATTGATTTAGGTGAAGGCAATTATGCACTTGTCTTTGGTGCAACTGCTCAAGGCGAAGGCGATAGTATCCGTGCAACTATCGAAGCAATGGCTAGTTCTATTGACTATACAGTTGCAGAATCTGAATAATTTTTCAGCGACATATCAAAATAATCTATAAATCAAAAAGAGCTTGCTAAATTTAGCAAGCTCTTTTTATTATCTTGGCTCTATTATTTACAGACCTGCATCGGCGCGTAAGGCATCGACCTTATCGGTACGTTCCCAAGGCACATTCACATCTTCACGACCAAAGTGACCATAAGCAGCAACTTGTTTGAAGATTGGACGGCGTAATTCAAGGTCACGGATGATCGCAGCAGGGCGCATATCGAAGTTTTTGCGGATCACAGCTTCGATTGCTTCATCACTGATTTTACCTGTGCCGAATGTTTCAACAGCCAATGAGGTGGGTTCTGCAACACCGATTGCATAAGATAATTGCAATTCAAAACGATCTGCCAAACCAGCAGCCACAACATTTTTCGAGATATAGCGTGCCATATAAGCAGCACTACGATCTACTTTTGTGCCATCTTTACCACTGAATGCACCGCCACCATGACGTGCAACACCGCCATAGGTATCGACGATGATTTTACGACCTGTCAAACCAGCATCACCCAAGGGTCCCCCAACAACGAAGCGACCTGTTGGATTGACGAAAAAGCGTGTTTTCTCATCAACAAGATCGGCAGGGATAATTTGCTTAATAACCTTATTGATAACTGTTGAGCGGATTTCTTCTTGTGATACATCTGGTGAATGTTGTGTACTGATAACAACCGTATCAACACGAACAGGTTTACCTTGAGCATATTCAACCGTGACTTGGCTCTTGGCATCAGGACGTAGCCATTCGATTTCTTCGCTTTTGCGTGCTTGTGCAAGGCGTTGAACGAGTTTGTGTGATAATGAAACCGTTAACGGCATATATTCTGGGGTTTCATTACAAGCAAACCCAATCATCATCCCTTGATCGCCAGCACCAATGGCTTCGATTTCTTCATCAGTCATATCGCCTTCACGCGCTTCAAGGGCTTTATCAACACCTTGTGCAATATCAGCAGATTGTTCTTTGATCGAAACCATCACAGCACAGGTATCCGCATCAAAACCGAATTTTGCACGCGTATAGCCAATTTCACGAATGGTTTCGCGGACGATTTTTTCAATATCAACATAGGCAGTCGTGGTGATTTCACCAATGACTAAAATTAGCCCTGTGCTTGTTGCTGTTTCGCAGGCAACACGCGCCGCAGGGTCTTGTTCGAGAATAGCATCAAGGATGGCATCACTGATTTGGTCACACATTTTATCAGGATGACCCTCAGATACAGATTCAGAAGTAAAGAAATACTTCGGTGATGTCATAAAAGTGGTAGGCATAGATTTGCTCCTTATTGTGAAACTAAAAACACCTTCATACAAAATAGCAGAAGGCGCGAAAACATAGTGTGTAATCGGGTCTCATCTGCCAGAGGTTACTCTGTCGGATTTGGCACCTTCCCGACGCTTCAGGGGTTGCCGCGAGGTCACTGAGCCGTTCTCTCACTCGCTCTTTATGAGTCTATATTAGACTTTATTCTAATCAATTGGCATGAATGCTAGCATAAGATGACATAGCTTGCAATATCTGGCTTTATGACGGTGGGTCACAGAGGATTATGATCGGTGAGTCTTAAATAGACGTACTACGTTGTAACAGAGTGACGTATAATAAGGATAAACCTGACGAATGCTTAGTGAATAACGGATAAGGATATAAATGCGATTGCAACGAATCGGTCTGATATTATTTGCGGTCTATATTATTTTTATCGCTGGTGGATATTCGCAACGTTTACCAGAGATGCGATGGTTCAATCATGCCTTCGTGACGCTGGTTACAGGCGCTTGGCTTGGATGGCGTATTTGGAAAAATCGTAATTTACCTGTATCACGCTTGAATGTAGCCGTATTCGCATTACTCGCACTGGGTTTTATCACCGTCCCTTTTAGTGATAATCCTCGTCTTGCGCTCGAAAATATGTGGTTACCTATTATCTATACCCTTATGTTTTTCTTTCTCGTTAATGCCTTTCATTATGCCCAACACAAATTTATACGCGAATTATTATTTTTTGTCACAGCCGTCCTCGTGTTATTGAGTGCGATACAAATTGGCTCAGTCTTTTTTGGATGGGGCATTGTACGCTCATCAGGACAAGGTTGGATTGAATTTGTTGGGCAAGGTATTCCTCTATCACTAGAACCCGATATGCGTATTTTCTTACCATTGGGGGTCAGTACCCAAACAGCAGGATTTGTTGCACCGCTCATCATTATTACACTTGCATCAGCATTGGGTGCAAAAAAATTCAATCGTATTTTGTACATCATTTTAGCTGTTATCCTCAGCCTTATCCTGATTTTGACATTTTCACGCGGTGGATTAGTGTCACTTGCTGTTGGATTAGCCGCATTTTTTATATTATCGCTTATTCAATTCAACCGTCTACAAACATTTTTTACACGCCGCAATATATGGATTGCTGCGGGCTTATTACTCTTCGTCAGTATTGCAGCCGCAGGGGTTATCACATTAAGTGGCACAAGTGGGCGTACATCAGGCGATAATGTAAGGCGTGATCTTTGGAACAGTGCAACTGAAATGATAACTGATAATCCACTAACAGGTGTTGGTACAGGATTATATGGTCGGAGTTTGCGGACGTATCGTAATCCAGTCGTTGCTGATGATCGCTTATCAACAGCACATAACCTATATTTGAATACCACTGCTGAGAATGGAATCGGGGTAATCATTATCTTAGTAGTATCTGCTACGATTATTGCTGGGTCATGGCTACGTTTACGGAACGATGTCACAATTCATAGCGAACGCTGGTATCTGCTCAATGGTATGATGGCAGCCTTGATAGGTTTTGCTGTCCATAATCTCTTTGATACACTTACGGTTTTTGGCTCAGTAGCCTTAGCACTGGTGATGATTGTGCATGTTACGATTGAACCTGCTAAATCTCGATTGTCACCGATTAAAGCCTATGGACATCGGCTTGGTGCATCGGTTTTACTGCTACTGGTTTTGGGATATGGCATTTGGTTTATTGCCATTGTTGATCGTGCTCATTGGCATTTTATCAATAGTATACGTGCTGATAATGACCAATTTGCTGAAATTAACCGAGCGATTGAACTTGATCCTCAACTTAATTTATATCGCTTACAATTAACCTACCTCAATGGCTGGCAGGCGTATAATGACCCGACACCTGAAAATTTAGCCAGCGCAATAGAATCTTATGAAAATTCACTCTTGCTTGAACCCACTTGGGATACAGGCTGGCTTAACCTCGCTGCCCTTTATCAACTGAGTGACGATGTTGCATCTGCACAAAACGCAATTGACCAAGCACGTTCGATAGCCACGCGTAGTCGCCTTGATTTGCAATGGGCGATGATCTCTGAACAAAACGATGCGATCCCTGATACTGATGTCATTAATGCCTATATCGTAGGGATTGGGCAGATGGGTTATTTACCCTTATCTGATTATTGGGCAGAAACCAATTTACGGTTAGAAGTCCTTGATACCTATATAGATCGCCTACCGGCAGATCGTGGTTACCGTGTCAATCGTGTGCATTTTCCTGAGCGCCTCGATACGATTATCCTAAGTTCTCCAGAAACGGCTGCGGATTGGTGGATTGCTGGTGAACAATTCCTAACAGTTGATAATGATAGAGATGCTGCTATCAGTGCGTTTTCTAATGCCATAGACCTTGACCCTGATAATGGTGATTATTATGCGTCACGGGCGCGTGCAATTGGTATGGATGATCGAGAATCTGCGCTCAGAGATTTGCAGATTGCGCGATTTTTGGGAACACGCGATGAGTATCCCAATATCATTGAGGCAAACTTAACAACTGATCCAGATGAGCGTAATACTTTACGGATGAATGCCTTGCCTCCGTTTGGTTTATTACAAGGCTTTGATGCGGTTGTCTTCTCAGGTCGTGTGGCTCAATTTGTGCCATATGATGCTGTTCGTATAATCGGGCGCGGTGATGTAGCACTGCAAACATGGTACGACCTTGCAGCCGATTATGAGGCTTCTGGTGATAGGGATGCTGCACAACAAATTTATCGCTTGATTCGCTTACATGCGCCCGAAGATGACCGTGCCATGCAAGCATTAGAACGCTTAGAGTGACTGATAACTGAGGTGTTATCTACTCAAATCAGTATAAACAAAAAAACCGACAGCGTTGTCGGCAAAAAATGATGATGTACTCCCGACAGGAATCGAACCTGTGCCTTCGGCTCCGGAGGCCGACGCTCTATCCCCTGAGCTACGGGAGTATATTATCATAAATATAGCAGACCCATCAATAAAACTCAAGCCTATGAAGCAGCAGCACATCTTGCTATCGTAAGTATTAACTAGC
This sequence comes from Phototrophicaceae bacterium, assembly GCA_049680565.1. Classification (GTDB taxonomy): domain Bacteria; phylum Chloroflexota; class Anaerolineae; order Aggregatilineales; family Phototrophicaceae; genus JAUZRW01. Next base: position 9,120 of record JBAUIA010000129.1, on the reverse strand, counting down.
GATCTTTGATGATAATGTTGAACCAGCAAATGAGGCAATCAATGCGTTTTTGGATACTCCTTTTAACCGTAATGCTCATATCCGCTTGTAGCCCAACCGCAAATGATGATGTCATTGATTTTGATTTTGAGTTGCAATCATTAAGTACCGAAGCAGCCACAATTCGGGAAGATATGGTCATTGCCCAAACGGTCATTGCTGCAACGGTTGACGGGGCAGTGCTACAATCAGAAAATTTTAATCGTTATAACGATGCCTTACGTGCAACAGCGCTTGCTATTTTTCCGCCCACTTCTGAAGCGCGGATTGTAGCCAATGATCTTGATGGTCCTTTGCCACCTGAAGTTTATGATTTATCAAATGGCGAAATGCGATTTGTACAGATTGGTCCCGCAGGTGAAATTGATGATAATAATTGCTTTCGTGCCAAACAACAATTCTTCCGTCCTAGCCAAGGCGTTGTTTATATGACAGCAGTCGCGCTTAACTTACGTGCAGGGACGACTGTGCGTGCGGATTGGCAATATCTAGGCGATCTTGTGTATACCAATTCGTGGGTTGCACCGCAATCGGAGCAATACCGATGCATTTCCCTTGCGATGCGTACCTCTGATGTTGAATTTTTTTTAGGCAATTGGAGTGTGACGCTATCGGTAAATGGAAATCCAACCGAGCCCAAATCATTCACGATTTTCGATGGATAATAGCGTACTTATTGTGTATCGGAAGTACTTGAGCCATATTTTGCTACAAACCGCTCAATCGTGTTAAGTTCTTTCTTGCTCAAATTATCCGCATTGCGTAATAATCCCTCTGCTGCTGCAAGGCGTAATTTACGACGCTTAGTTTCATGCTTAACAATATCACGCAGGATATTTAAGGCTTCATAGCCACCAATTTCTGCCATGAGATCAATGATTGCAGCACCTTGTTCATCATTGACCCCTGCAAAATAAGCATCTGCGAGTGGCTCGATAGCATCTTCTTGCAAAGCAATGAGGATCATACGGGCAGCAATCCTATGAATAGGTTCTGCCAATAGAAAACGATCAACTAATGAGTCGTATTTGTTTGTCATGAAATGCCTCATCACACACAATAGGTTTGTATTATCAAACACTATTTTACCGCACTATAGCGCAGTTTAAAACAAATGACTGGGCTCAGAGGGGATATTGCTATCATAGAATTTGTATAAAAATTCTGGTTGTTAGTGTGAGCAAGCGACACAGGGTGTTATACTGTGTTCATTGCTGTTTTTTAGTTGGAAGTTTGCACAGGAAGCAAGAAAATCGAACCACATGGAATCATTTGATTTTACAAAAGCATTGCCCAAACGCACAGTTAGCGCAAATACACAACGTGCCTATTATCGCTGGGTAGATCGTTATTTAGTTGACATGGCTGGCTTGAAAGCAACACGCGGTGCGGATCGCATTAGCCGAATGCAAGATTTACCTGTCAAAAGTTTGCAACGACACATCACACGTCGTAAATTAATTAATTGGTTGAATCGTCTCGTCGAAAATGGGCAAGGAAGGCAAGCTCTCGATCAAGCGCGTGCAACCATTGTCACCTTATCAGACTTGATGGCAGAAGATAATGTGTTAGATGCGGATATCGCTGCCGAAATTCAGAGTGTGAGTGTTCCTTCTATTAAGAAGAATGCAACGCCTGACCGTCTTCTTACACCTGACGAAGTCAAGCGTCTGATGGTTTCAGCGCGTGATATGGCAACCTCGACCAATCAGATGTTACGCAATAATGTTGTTGCCTTGATGCTATGCACGATGGCACTCCGACGCGAAGAACTATCGGCTGCAAAATGGACAGACATCACCATGAAAGATGGCGATGTTGTGCTATCAATGGCAGCAGATAGTTATGTCGATATGCCACTACCTGTTGTTGCCGCGATTGATCGCTGGCGTGCCGTTCTCGGCGAACCGCCAGAACACACACCCATCATTAGGCGTATTTGGAAAGGTGGACGGGTCGCAAAAGCGGGTTTATCACCTGATGGTATTTGGTTGATTATTCGTAACGCATCGCATTATGCAGGTTTAGGGCATGTAACCCCTGATGATCTGCGACGCTCGGCTGTTGCGAATATGGTCAAGCAAGGTATGCCGATTGAGGAAATTAGTCGCTTGTTGCGTCATCGCAGTGTCCTGATTACAGAGCGTTTTGTTGCCAAGCTACCAATGACGAATGACTAAATTTCGTATAATCGTTAATGGACGCACGGCAAAGTGTTTGGATTGAATCATTAAATGAGGTGAAATTTGGGATAAATTAGGCACTTGATGCCATTTATCCCAAATTTATTGTGTTTTTATCCCAAATAACTTGGGAAATCATGTTAATGATTATAGATACGGAATGAACAATAGAATCAGACTCGCTACTATTTGGCAAATCCAAGCTGCTGCTAATCCATTACGTTCGCGGACATAGCTATACATCAAATTCAAGCTGACTAAGGCAATCGCTAGAAAGATTGCCACAACGACAAAATCAAGTAACACAGACCACATCACAGGAAAAAACAGAATGATATTCCACAATCCTGCTAAGAGACCCACCACCCAAAAATCAAGATGTCGCTGCATTGACCCTCTAAAAAAGAGTGTTTCTGCTAATGGCATCACAAATACGAGATAGGCTAAAACAGTTCCAATACCAAATTCAGGGAATATCAAAACAGATGCCGCCCTAAATTGAGGTAAGAAGAAAATCATGAATGGAACACTAATCATAATACCAAATGCCCCACCCCAAACAACATTCTCAGGACGCTCTTGACCGATCCGTTCAGCGCTGCCGAGCAACCATCCCAAAACCCCCACAAATGCTAATGCGCCCCAAGCAATGCTATAACGCAAATCAGCATTATCAGGTAAGAGTGCGTTCAAGCCAACACTTAAAGCAATAGCAAGAATAAATCCAAAGGCAGGATCTGTGCTGCTACCACGATATTGCGATTCACTATTTTGGTTGTCTTCATCGACGATTGCTTCTTGCTCAACGGTTTCTTCGATGAAGTCATCAGATAAATTTGTCATGCGAGTATTTGTTTCATAGCCTCGATAATTTGGTCAACGCGGTCTCGCGTAATCCAATAGTGCATCACAAAACGGAATTTACGCTTAAACCCCGGATATGGATTCGCTAGAATATTATGATCGCTCAATTTTGCTGAAAATTCATCCGGTTGAATAGGGGCATCTTCTTCGAGCCAGATCATCACAAAATTGGTATGCTGGCTTACTAAGCGAATCCCCTTAATATCAGCAACGGCTTCCGCAAGGTAGGCTGCATTATCATGATCGTCTTGTAATCGCTTTGACATTTCGTGTAATGAAATTAAGCCTGCTGCTGCTAAAATACCTGCTTGGCGCATGCCACCACCGAGAACCTTACGGACACGTCGCGCTTCTTTAATGAAATCTGTGTTCCCAACCAATACAGAGCCAACAGGCGCACACAAACCTTTGCTCAAGCAAAAGTACATGCTATCGGCATCGCCCATAATTTCTTGAGGGGATACACCCATTGCTGTTGCTGCATTGAAAATACGTGCGCCATCAATGTGAAATTTAAGATTATGGCGATGCGCTAAATCGGCTACTTGTTGTGTGTATTCTGCACTGACAGGCACACCACCAACTGTCCCTTGTGTGTTTTCAATGCTGACTAAACGTGTGCGCGGAAAATGATAATTATCCCCACGAATCGCATTTTCTATATCGTCTAAACGCAATGTACCATCATCTTGCACAGGGACAGTGTGTGGCATGATGCCCCCCAAGGCACTCATGCCACCTTGTTCATAGACGAAAGTGTGTGCTTTATCGCCCACGATGGCTTCTTCACCACGCTGACAATGGACTAAGAAGGCAATTAAATTACCTTGCGTACCACTGGTTACAAATAAACCAGCTTCTTGACCAAACATTTCAGCCGCATCATGCTCCAACTGATTCACTGTTGGGTCATCTCCGTAAACATCATCTCCGACTACCGCTTGTGCCATTGCTTCACGCATGGCAGGGGTCGGATGTGTTACTGTATCACTTCTTAAATCAATAACATCCATTAACTTGACCTTATTCAGAAAGTTTCAAATAAATCTTACTGATACTAGCGTTGACAAGCATAATCTGCAATGTGCTGTGTGCTACTCAGCGACCAATTCATTAAAGTAACTAATCACTGTTTTAATGCCACTTTCGTATTGATCGAGATGAAAACTTTCATTCGGTCCATGTGCCTGTGAATCGGGCAATCCAAAACCAAGCAAGACAACAGGTACATCAAGAATTTGTTGAATTTCTGGTACAACTGGAATGCTACCACCACCACGCACAAGTAAAGGTGGATTTGGGAAATTTGCTTCGTAGGCACGCACCGCAGCTTTGACCGCAGGGTGGTCAATGGGTGTTAAGGCAGGGAAGCCATGATGTTCTTCTAAGACTTCAACGTTTACAGTATCAGGCGCAATCGCATAGATATAATCTCGTACCATTGCGTAAATCTCATTGGGATTTTGGTCAGCAACCAAACGCGCACTAATTTTTGCAATTGCTTGGGCTGGTAATACCGTTTTGAAGCCTTCACCAGCATAGCCCGATGCAATCCCATTAATTTCGAGGGTTGGACGTGCGCCAATTCTCTCGATGCGGTTAAAGCCACCTTCACCCCATTCAGGTAAATCACCCATGATAGAACGCCATTGCGTATCACTCATATTGGATTTGGCTAAGGTTTCGCGTTCTTCTACCCCTAAATCAAGCACAGCATCATAGAAACCGGGTACAGTCACACGACCATCTTTATCATGTAATTGAGCAATGATTTCTGTAATCGCTTGGGCTGGATTATGAATGATACCGCCGTAACCACCACTATGTAGATCCGTTTTAGGACCACTAACGATTAGAGTCATCGTCATTAAGCCACGTAGTGAATAAGTGAGATTCGGTTGTGCTTTAGATTGCACACCTGTATCACTGATAAGGCAAATATCGGCTGCGAGTTTCTCGCTATGTTGTGAGACAAATGCCCCTAAATTTGGCGAACCAATTTCTTCTTCACCTTCGATAAGATACTTTAAGTTAACAGGGCATGATCCTGTTTTGAGTAAGGCTTCAGCAGCTTTCATCTGAATCATCACTTGCCCTTTATCATCAGTTGCGCCACGCCCAAATAAGATGCCATCTTTAACTGTGGGTACAAATGGGTCAGTATCCCAACCATCTTCGACGACAGCAGGTTGCACATCATAATGCCCATATACTAAGACGGTTGGGGCATCATCACCTGCATGAAGCCAATCTGCATACACCGCAGGATGTCCTGCGGTTGGCATCACTTCAATATTCTCTAAGCCCATCGCTGCCATATTGGCTGCAAGCCATTCAGCAGCTTGCCGAACAGCTTCTACACGGTTTGGATCGGTGCTAATGCTGGGAATAGCGACCCACTCTTTAAGTTCATCGGTAAATTTTGCTGTGTTATCTGCGACATACTGTAGTGCATTGCTCATTATGATTGATCGCTTTCTGAATGGGTATTGGGTAATGCTGCGACTTCTCGCAAGAAATAAATAGAGGTTGCAATGCCCTTATGGAACATCTCAAGATTAAAACGTTCGTTGGGTCCATGTAAGTTATCGCTATTTAAGCCGAATCCCATCATGATGACAGGTAAATTCAAGACGGATTGAAAATCTGACACAATCGGAATACTACCCCCTTCACGCTTGAAAATTGGTTTTGCACCCCAACCTTTTTCATAAGCAGCGATAGCCGCTTGCATCGCAGGGGTATCTGTTTTGATAAGCGCAGGTAATGCCCCTGCACGCAGAGACTTCACTTTAATTTGAATGGTAGGAGGGGCGATTTTTTCAATGAATTTGATAACTTTTTTCTCAATATCTTGAGGATTTTGGTTAGCCACTAGACGGCAACTGATTTTTGCAATCGCTTTATGTGGCACAATTGATTTGCTGCCATCACCATAATATCCACTTGCCATCCCTGTAATTTCGAGGGTCGGACGCGCACCAATACGTTCTAATAATGAATAATCTTCTTCGCCCCAAGGCACAGTTGCACCTGTTGCTTCACTCCAATCGACATTATCCCATGATACTTGCGCGATTTCTTCCCGTTCTGCTTCGGTGAGTTCAAGCACATCATCATAAAAACCACTCACTGCGACTGAGCCATCATCTTTATGTAATTTGGTGATAATTTCGGCAAGGGCTTGGGCTGGATTATGGATTGTTCCGCCGAACATACCACTATGTAAATCTTGACGAGGACCAATCACAGTAACTTCAAAGGTGATGCCTCCACGTAAGGCATTAATAATCACAGGATTTTCGATGTCTTGCATGCTGGTATCACTAATCACACAAACATCTGCAGCAAGTTTTTCAGGATTATTTTGGACATATTGGGCAATTGCTTCGCCACCTGCTTCTTCTTCACCTTCAATAATAAATTTGACATTCACAGGCAGGTCATCAGTCTTGAGCAGGGCTTCTACAGCTTTTACATGGGTATAAAATTGACCCTTATCATCGGTTGCACCACGTGCATATAAAAAGCCATCGTCTTTACGAACAGGCTCAAAAGGATCAGTTTCCCAACCATCTTCCATTACAGCAGGTTGCACATCATAATGACCATATATCAAGACTGTTTTTGCCTCTGACCCTGCCCCCATCCATTCTGCATACACAATTGGGTGATGACCCTCAATTTCAATGAGGTCAGTTGATAATCCTATTTTCTTAAACTCTTCGATGAGCCAATCCGCAGCCTCTCGAATTTGACCTGAAAAAGCGGCATCGGTACTTACACTTTGGATTTTTAGTAGATCAATTAACTCATCTTCAAAACGGGTTGCATTTGTTTGGGCATATTCAAGCGATGTTGTCATCTTTGTAATCCTTTAAAGGCTAGCAATGTCATGTAAAAAGTAAATAGCCGTATCTATGCCTTTATAGAACATGGATAACGGAATATTTTCATTAGGTCCGTGAGCGCCACCTCCTTTATAACTGAATCCCATAATAGCAAGATCATCAGTAATAGATAGCATATCATGGGTGATAGGTACACTCCCACCTGCACGCTCAAAGACGGGGTCAACACCCCAACCTTTTTGATATGCACGGAAAGCAGCTTGCATGGCTGCGCCGTTATAGTCAATACGAATTGCAGGTGCTTCTGATTCTACATTAATGAATGAAACAGTGACGGTATCAGGTGCGATTTTCTGAATATAATTTTGTACAGCTTCCATAATTGCTTTTGGGTCTTGGTTCGGCACTAAACGACAACTGATTTTTGCAAAGGCATGAGCAGGTAAAACAGTTTTAAAACCATCTCCCGTATAACCCCCATGAATCCCATTAATTTCAAGGGTTGGGCGTGCGCCGATGCGTTCATGCAATGTATAATCAGCTTCCCCCCATTGTTTTGGAGCGTTGGCTACTGTTGACCATTCTTCAGCAATTGACGCATCGCTTTCTGCTAGCAAAGCACGTTCTTGTTCATCTAATTCAGCAACATCATCATAAAAATGAGGAACTGTTACACGCCCATTTTCATCATGTAATTGAGCAACAATTTCAGCAATGACTTGGGCTGGATTGTGAACTGTCCCACCAAAATGCCCACTATGCAAATCACGATGAGGACCATCAATATGAACTTCTAGTGTAATGATGCCTCTTAAACCGTAGATGAGCGCAGGTTGCTCGGGTGAACGAATAATGCCATCACTGATAACAGCAATATCAGACGCAACTTTTTCAGGGAATTGCTGGATGAATGCGCCGATTGTTTCACTGCCTGATTCTTCTTCGCCTTCAAATAATAATTTGATATTCACAGCGAGTTCTTCTTCCGCGAGGATTGACTCAACAGCACTCAGCCATGCCATCACATGCACTTTACTATCCGTTGCACCGCGTGCGAAAATTTTCCCATCTTGGATAACTGGCTCAAATGGCTCAGTGTGCCATCCATCGGCAACGACAGCAGGTTGTACATCATAATGGCAATAAATGATGACTGTTTTTGCATTGTCACCTGCACCGTTCCATTGTCCCAAGACAATCGGATGCCGACCTTCTGCCATTGTAATGAGGTCGGCTTCTAAACCAATCATAGCCATCCGTTGTGCGATCCATTCCGCCGTTTGATGTACATCCTCTTTAAAAGCAGGATCGGTACTAATACTTTTCATCTTTACCAATTCTAAAAAGCGCTCTGTAAATACCTCGTGATGAGCGTTTGCGTATTCGTGAGCTTTCATTCGTGGAAGATTTCCTTTCTTCAATAAGTTTGCTTAATTGTAACAAGCTGACTATCATTCTAGTGAATGAATGGTCTTATAAGATCAGACTGATGTTCATAATAGTATTAAGGTCTATAAGCATGAATATAACCAAGGATGAACGCGCACTGATTGATCGTTTTAAAACAGCATTTAATGAAATTCATGATTTTATGTGTGATGAACTGGATTTACCCAATGAACATTTTGCTACTTTATTGGGCAAAATGCTAGAAAAACAACGCATTAAGCAACGCGATCATGAATTTTTAGATAATTGCCGTGAATTGCGTAACCATGTTGTACATAGTAAAAAACTTTATATGGCTGTACCTAGTATCTACGTTGTTGAACGTATCGAACGCTTATCAAGTCGCTTTCAGAACGTACCGACTGTTGATAGCGAATTTGCTACTAAAGTTGAAACTATTGATTCTAAAGAAACTATGTATCACGTTATGAAGCTGATTGTAGATACTGGTTTTACACAGTTTCCTGTCTATGATAAGGGTAAGTTCATCAATCTATTGACAGAAAATGTCCTCATACGATGGTTAGCTAAGTATACGATCAGCGCAAAAAACGTTGCAGATTTGCATCATATTGCGATTGATACACTAGAGCTTGATGACGATAAGCAACATTGGCAATTTATCCCACGCCATATGACAATCACTGCCGCGACAGGACTATTCGCTGCAAAACCGATCCTCGAAGCCCTTATCATCACCGAAAGAGGCATTACAACTGAAACACCAATCGGAA
>JBAUIA010000128.1:0-9332 GCA_049680565.1 Phototrophicaceae bacterium | reverse complement strand
GCGCAAAGCAGGATCAACACTGAGGACACTACTCAAGGTTACACCGATAATTAGGGGCGTTGCGATGATCGTTTGCGCTAGCACCATCGCTGGCAAGGTGAATAACCATCCCAAGTCGCCCATTGGTCCTTGGCGTGATAATAATAGATACACTACTAATCCGACGACAACAGGCGGTAAACCCATTCCTGTATAGATGAGTGCTGTAAAAACACGCTTGAACGGTAAGCGTGCGATTGCAAACCATGTCCCAATCGGAATCCCTATGATGGTACTGAATAGCAGCGCGAGTAGTGTCACATGCAGAGAACGCCACACAATCGCTAGCACATCGGGATTACCAGCTAGGAGCAGTGCAATCGCTTCACGGAGCGCCTCAAAAATAGTTACCATCGCTCAAAAATGAGTCAGATTAATCACTATGTGCAGCACGATACGCCTCACTATCAGGGAAAAACAATTGCTGTCCTTCCACTTCATAAGCAGCAATCATTTCTTGCGTTTCAAGCGATAGCAACCATTGCACGAACAAATTAGCTGCTTGAGCATTCACAGTCGGATTCGCATCAGTGCTAACAGGGATTACACCATAAGGATTATTTAAGATCGCATCGCCTTCCACTAATACAACTAGATCAAGCCCTTGTGTAGCGAGTGCAATATAAGTCGCGCGGTCTGTCAGTGTGTAGGCTTGTTGCTCATTTGCAATCATGATGACTGCACCCATACTCTGTCCTGCTGCTTGATACCAATCCCCCTCAGGGGTGATCGTTGCGCTTTCCCAGATTGATAATTCTTTACTATGCGTGCCACTATCATCACCACGGCTGACAAAGCGAGCTTCAGCATTTGCTATCGCTATAAAAGCCTCTGTTGCGTCTTTTCCAGCAATCTCCGCAGGATCATCGGCTGCGCCAATAATCACAAAATCATTGAACATCACATCAAACCGTGCCGAGCCATAACCTGCATCAACAAAAGCATCTTCTCGCTCACGGGCATGAACAAGTAACACATCGGCATCCCCTGCTTCACCGAGTGCCAAGGCTTGCCCTGTACCAACAGCAACAACATCCACCGTAACCCCAAATTGTGCTTCAAAACTTGGCAAAATTGCATCCAGCAAACCTGAATCATGGGTACTCGTCGTTGTCGCTAATATCAAGCGATCATCATTGACTGGTTGCGTTGGTGCTTCGCCTGATTCAGATGTCGTATCTGTTCCGCAAGCAGATAGTATAAAAGCCAACATCATCATAATGATAACGATCAATTTATTCGGCATGTCTGATTATCTCCTTATAGCTAGCACATTATCACCCACCGATATAATACATCTCAACTTTATCGCGTCCATCGGTGGCACTAGAACGTATTTCACTATAACGATCATCACGCCGTTGCCAAACCCCTGCGACAATCGCGCTGAGTTCTTCATCGGTTGCCCCTTCACGCATGGGCGTTTTGAGGTCAACGCCTTCTGTTGCAAATAAGCAGGTAAAAATTTGTCCTTCTGGTGACAGACGCATCCGTGAGCAATTGCCACAAAAGGGCATTGTAACTGAGGCAATTACGCCAATTTCGCCTTCACCATCGGCATATTGCCAACGGAGTGCAGTTTCGCTGGCATAATTACGCTTGCGTTTTTCCAATGGAAAGGCTGCATCAATGCGCTCGACAATCTCTTTCGCGGAAACCACTTCATCGAGTTTCCAGCCATTCATCGTGCCCACATCCATATATTCGATAAAGCGCATAATATGCCCTTCTTCACGCGCCCAACGTGCCATATCCACCATCGTATGATCGTTAACACCGCGTTGAACTACACAATTGATCTTGATCTTCTCGAAGCCAACAGCTTTAGCAGCATCAATACCTTCAAGCACTTTCGCCACACTGGCACGCTGACCATTCATCGCATGAAAAACAGTTTCATCGAGTGAATCAAGGCTAATTGTCAGCCGTTGTAAGCCTGCATCTTTGAGTGATTGTGCAAATTTTGGCAATAGATAGGCATTGGTGGTCATGGCAATATCTTCAACGCCCTCTACAGCAGCCAACATGCCAATCAATGTGTGAATATCTTGACGGACTAAGGGTTCACCGCCTGTTAAACGTAATTTGACTGCACCCATCCCTGTGATGATCTGTGTCAGACGGGTAATCTCCTCGAATGTGAGAATTTTATCGTGCGCTAAAAATTTGAAGCGCTCGTGGAAAATTTCCGCAGGCATACAATAGGTACAGCGAAAATTACAACGATCCGTCACTGAAATGCGTAAATCACGCAATGGGCGTTCAAATGTATCGACAATTTGGGACATAAGTTGCTCCGTACTACTGTTAAAATAGGTGTGTGTTATTGGCTAAATTGAATTTGACCTGTTTCATCCGTTTTGTATCCTGCTTGTTCGGATAAAGCTGATTTGAAAGTTTCGCTGGATAATGTGTCAAGCAGATTAACAACGCCTTGATGCTCGGCATATTGTTCAGGGATAACAAAATCATAGCGTTCCCAACCCACTGGAATAAAGTCAAGCTGGAGTGCTAATGCAGCACTGCGGACACCCAATCCACAATCGGCAATGCCTGTTGCAACAGATGATGCAACCGCTAGATGGGTGTATTCTTCACGTTCATATCCGCGAACCTCATCAGCAATAATGCCGCGTTTAGCGAGTTCGTAATCTAATAGCAGACGTGTTCCTGCCCCACGCTGACGATTAACATAGGTGAGATCTACGAGATCATCTAATGATTGAATATTTTTAGGATTGCCTCGCTGTACAATCAAGCCTTGTTCTCGATGGGCGAAGGTCACAACTGTGAGCGGTATCCCTTTGAGTTGTTTTTCAATATACGGAATATTGTATTCACCTGATGCACCATCCAATAAGTGCATCCCTGCAAGATGGGTTTCATCACGCTTGAGAGCGACTAAGCCCCCCATACTACCGACGTTGGCACTCGTCAAGCGCGTGCCTATGTGTTGCGCTGCCATGAATTGCGCCAGTAAATCTAACATGGGATCATGACTGCCCATCGTTAAGACCGTTTGTTCAATTGCGTGCATGGTACGATACAAAATAACAGTGAGCGGATCACGCATATTGACCCCTTCGCTAAAGCGTGGAATATGCGCTAAACCATCGGCACGTAATAGCGAGGTAATCACACCTGCTCCGCGTGCAAGCGGTGTCGCAAGAATTTTGTCACCCACTTTTGCCACTGTCACACGCACAAAATCATCATCGCCTGTTGCTGATGTAATCTTACGGGTTGATTGTGCGCTTATGCGTGGACGCGTATCCATATCGGCTTGTTGCCCTAACCATATGGCGATTAAATGTTGGATGAATAATTCACCAGTCAACGCAGCACTAACGGGATACCCCGGCACACCGATAACTGGTATCATCTCAACCATGCCTATAATCACAGGATGCCCCGGACGCACAGCGATGCCATGCACCAGCACTTGCCCTGCATCATCGATGATCGATGCGGTGAAATCTTTACTCCCTGCTGATGACCCCGATAAAATCAATATCAAATCAGGTTGATACGCTTGTGCTGTTTTTAGCGCATGAGCTAATACATCCTGCTGGTCTGGTTGAATATCAAATAGTGTGACTTTTCCGCCAGCTTCTTCAATTTGCGCTGCCAGAACAAGGCTATTGTATTCAATAATTTGCCCTGCTTGCGGTTCTGTATCTGCGGTGACAAGTTCGCTACCTGTCGGGATAATGACCACATGCGGTTGACGATAGACACTGATTTGATGATGCCCACAACCAGCAATTGCCCCTATATCAACAGGTCGGATTTTATGATTCGCTGGGATCACCAATTCCGTCGCCACGATGTCTTCACCGAGCATCCGCACATGCTGCCAAGGACGTGCAGCAGCCGTAATAATAATGCCATCTGCATGAGATTGTGTGTGTTCAATCATGATGACCGCATTACGATTCGATGGCATTGCTGCCCCTGTATTGACCTCAGTAATTTGCTCATGAGATAGCGTTATCGGGCGTGTCTCAGTGGCATTCACGGTATCATCTGCCATCACAGCATAGCCATCCATTGCCGCAGCGTGATAGTGAGGCGCACTCATTTTTGCCCAAATTGCCTCACTGGTCACACGCCCAAGTGATTCCCTTAAAGGAATGATCTCGCCTGACATCGTTTGAAGTTTGCTAACATTTGCCAATGCCGAAGCAAGGACAGCACGCGCTTCCTCAATCGGGATATTTTCTAAATAGATGTTACGATCTTGCAGGGTCATGATGTCGTCTTCGTGATGGCATCATGTGGCAAAATTGCGTGAACCCCTTTAACACCATTAACCGCTTGAGTCACGCGCATATCAACCACAGCCGATGCGAGGCTAAGGGCAGTGATGCGTGATATGCTGTGGTGTTCGGTCATAATATCTAATATGCCTGATAAGGCTTGAAAATAAGCTGTATCTAAATCTTCATCAAATCCGAAAGCCACCCACCCTGCTGGCGTATTTGCGCGTGGCATCATCAGGGATAGGTTTTCATGTAGATGACAATCTAGCATAACCCGTTGCATCCCACATTCAATCGCTGTGCCACTGACCTCCCCATCACCTTGTGCAGCATGACCATCGCCAAACATGAATAATCCACCATCAACAGCAATCGGTAGATAAAGTCGTGTGCCGACTATAAGTTCCTTGCAATCAATGTTACCGCCTGTAAAACGTGGCGGAGAGGTCGTCAAGTGACCTGCTTCATTAGGAGGCATCCCTATTAATCCTAGGAATGGATTCATCGCAACGGAAAAACCTGCTTCATGTGTTGCTATTTGCTGCTCATTATCAAGTTCCCAAAAACTACGCCGAAAAGGCTCATCAATAGTGAGTTTTTCATTCCACTCTTGATTCCATCCTGCGGAAGTCCAGCCCCAATTGCCTGTGAGCAATTCTCGTACATGAACTTCGAGGGTCATACCAGCTTGCGCTCCATTGACCGCAATATTGCCCAATAAACAATGCCCTTTATGGATGGTTTTGTCGTAACCAGCGATTGGCACTGAACCATCAAAGGGATTACTAGATATAATCTCGTGTCCATTTGCATCAGGTACAGATGCGATGATCGTATCGCCTGAATCAATAGTTAGAATTGGCGCACCATCGCGTGAGAAATACCCTTTGAGCGTATCGGGTGTTGCATCTAAATGATGGTCTGTCATCAGAAATTAATCACTTTCACTAATGTACCTGCGGTGTAGCCACTCATATTAAGAGGGACATGGACTAAACCATCAGCACGCAATAAAGTATAAATAAGATTCGATTTCCCCCAAATAGGTTCAGCGTGATAGCCCTCATCGCTTGGATGTAGGCGTACAGGCACACTATCTTCGCGTCCTGTGGTACTGGCAATATTTTGTGTTAATGTTGCAGCGATGGTGCTAATCGGGCGCAAGGCTTGCCCTGTTAAAAAGTGCATAATCGGTAAAATAATTTGACGGGCAACCAACATCGCGCTCACAGGATTTCCCGGTAAACCAATCACCGCTTTGGCATCACAGGCTGCGAGAATTGTTGGTTTACCCGGTTTAACGGCTAATCCATGTTGGATAATCCCCGGTTGACCCAATGAAGCAATCACCTCGCTTGTGAGGTCACGCACACTGACGGAACTCCCTGCACTAATAATCAACATATCGCATTGGTCAAATCCGTGACGTGCTAAAGTATACAAGCTCTCGAAAGTATCTGCTGCAATCCCTAAGCGCATAACATCTGCCCCTGCTTGCTGACACAATGCCGCCAGCATATGACTATTAATATCGCGGATTTGACCGATTTCAGGATTTTGATGCGCGTCTATCAATTCATCACCACCACTAAGGATCGCAATTTTGAGGCGTTTTTGCACAGTGATTTCTGTGATGCCTACAGCGAGTAATCCGCCTATATCTTGTGGACGCATGATATGCCCGATTGGGAGCGTTTCACTCCCTTGCTGAATATCTTCACCCAGTCGGATGATATTTTCGCCCTCTGCTACAGGGGCAAGCACTTCAATTTCGTTATTATCAATCGCTTGCGTGCGTTCAATCATCACAACAGCATCTGCCCCGTCAGGGATCATCGCGCCTGTATGAATGTCAGCAGCTTGCCCTGTTGATACTGTAAATTGTGGTACTTCGCCCATTTTGACCTGACCATTTAGCGTTAAGTAGGCAGGGAGTGCATCTGATGCACCAAATGTATCAGCAGCACGAACGGCATAACCATCCATTGCGCTACGATCAAAGGCAGGTAAATTCATAGGGGATTGAGGCGATGCAGCAAGTATCCGTCCGAGCGCATCAACGGTTGCAATCATTTCGCTAGCATCAGTTGGCTTGATCGCTTGAAAGAGTAAGTCTAAGCCCTCTTGGACAGGCTTCAATGTGAAAAATTGTTTCGTATCGCTCATTGATTGGTAACTTTCTTATCAGGTGTAAACATCGTTTCCGCTTGATGAATCCAATCGAGGATTAGGGTCATTTCACGCGCACGTAAATCGAGCGATAAATAGCCAACACAGGCTTCAAGTTGATCGCGTTGGGTGATGAGTTGCTCGCGGTATATTTTGCAAGCAAGGGCTTGTGCATCAATGATTGATTCGATTGGTCGATTGAGCAATTGGCAAATATAAAGACGACTCAAAAATTCAGTACGAATAGCGCGTGTACTCGCTGAAGGTTGTGGATGATTGAGCCATTGCTCAAATTGTTGCAAGCCTTTATCTGTAATGGTGTAGACAATCCGCGTAGGCGCATCAACGCTATGCTCTTCGTGTCCACTGATGAGTTGAGCGCTCTCTAGTTGCTTGAGGGTGCTATAAAGCCGACTGGTGCTTAAATTCCAGACCGTAGCTAGACAATTTTGCTCACGGAAATGATCGCGCAATTGGTAGCCATGACTGCTCTCGTGGGTTAATAATCCTAAAAAGACGTTATCGAGCGAAACTTTTGCCATATGATGACTCTCAAGTGATCGCTTTAGTATCAATAGCGTCATTGTAATCGACCCTATTCTGTTTTGGAATAGGTATGTATAACTATTCTCATCGCTAACAATTGACTATGCGAAGTTACTATTTAATTAGGAGTCTTAACTATTCATGAGTGTTTAGCGATTTCTCAGCCAGAATTTAGGCGCATTGCATATAATTCATAAAATTAACAATGCTAGATAATTGAGATGATGCTTATGGAATTACAAATTAATGGTCAAAGCTATGAGGTGGATGTCCCAGATGATATGCGCCTTGTTTGGGTAATCCGTGATTCAATCGGATTAACGGGGACTAAGTTCGGCTGTGGTATTGGTATTTGTGGGTCGTGTACGGTGCATGTTGATGGCGTGCCAACACGCTCGTGCGTCACCCCTGCCCAACAAGTCGAAAATACAGAAATTACGACAATTGAAGGACTCGCCACGATTGATGCTGAGGGCAATGAAATTCTGCACCCGATTCAGCAAGCCTTCATTGATAAGCAAGTGCCACAATGTAGCTGGTGCATGAGTGGTCAGATGATGACGGCTGCTGCTTTCATTGAGCAAAATCCATCCCCAACAGAAGATGATATTACAGGCGCAATGAGTGCAAATTATTGCCGTTGTGGCTGCTATGTACGGATTCGTGAAGCAGTGGCAGTTGCTGCTGAGTATACGGAAGCAAATAACGCATGAGTGATAATCAAACACAATCCAACGAAAACAACACACGACGCTGGAAAATGTCTCGTCGTCAATTTTTAATTGGTCTAGGATCAGGTATTGGTGTTCTGGCTGTGGGCGCTATCTTAGGGCGTGAAACCATCGTCCGCGAAGTACGCCTTGTTGCCAATCAAGCCTTCTTAACAGGTGATGCGCCCTCGGCTGCAGCCCCAACAAACCCCACCATCTGGCTCGAAATTACGCCTGATAATATCGCGCATGTGTATGTGCCAAAAATGGAAATGGGACAAGGGATTCATACCTCATTAGCACAAATTGCTGCCGATGAACTTGAACTCGATTGGGATAATGTGGTCGTACATCAACCTGATACCGCATATGGTTTTGACCCCGGTTTAATGTTCACATTTGGCAGTACATCGGTCACTGATTTGTATCAGCCCATTCGTGAAGTTTCCGCCAATATGCGCGAGATGTTACGTGCTGAAGCAGCCACACAACTCAATGTTGAAGCGAGTGCAATCACTTGTGCAGGTAGTCATTGCTTTGTTAGCGGTGATGATAGCCAACGTTTAAGTTATGGCGATGTCGTTGCAGCCCGTCAAGCGGAATGGGAAATTCCAGAACAAACAGCCACACTCAAAGCTGTTAGTGATTTTAACTATATCGGACAACCGATTCAGCGTGTTGATTTCCATGAAAAAGTCACAGGACGCGCGATCTATGGTTTTGATGCTCGCTTACCCGAAATGCTCTATGGAGCGGTAGCACGCCCACCTCGTTATGGCGCAACACTCACAGCAGCCGATGCAGGTGATGCAGAATCACAAGCAGGCGTTGTGGCAGTCGTCATCCGTGATGGTTTCGCAGGAGTAGTAGCAGAAACCCGTCCACAAGCCTATGCAGCGCTTGCCAATTTGAACCTCACTTGGGACGGTGGCATCACTTGGAGTCAAGCAGACCTTGAAGAATTTATTCGCATTAAGCCCAATGATGAAGCGATTATGATTCAGCGTGATGGCAATGTCAGTGATGCTTTAGATAATAGCACCGTCATCCAAGCAGAATATCATACGCCGATGGCAGCCCATGCCCACCTTGAACCGCAAGCAGGTTTGGCAGATATTCAAGGCGATCGTGCGACAATCTATGCTTCGACACAAGCGCCTGATATGACGCAAGATATTGTTGCCAGTACACTCGGACTCGATAAAGCCAATATTACGGTTATCCCTACCTATTTAGGCGGTGGATTCGGGCGTAAAACAGGGGTCGATGCCCCGCTTGAAGCAGCCATTTTATCACAAGCAGTTGGCAAACCTGTCCATGTTGGCTGGAATCGTGAAGAGGAAATGCAACATGGGTATCGTCGCCCACCGACCCATCATATCTTATCAGGCACTGTTGATGAAAACGGCAAATTGCTTGCAATGGAGCATCAAGTTGCAAGTGGTGATGTCTTATTCTGGACAACCGATGCAGCAGGTGGCGGTGGGGGTATCTTATCAACCGTATTAGGGGCTGATCCACTCGCTGCCTATGGCGCATTGATTAATTATGCAGCACCCAATCGACGGGTCTTATTCCATCGGCGAAAAATGGAAATTCCTACAGG
>JBAUIA010000127.1:0-6964 GCA_049680565.1 Phototrophicaceae bacterium | reverse complement strand
AACATTTCTATCTGCTATGGCTTGGCTCATAAGGTTACTTTTCTATCAATCATTACGGTTAGGGTACTGTGTTTTGCAAAAATATTTTGTCAATTTTCGCTATTATTAACCTTCGATACGTTTTTATAGCGTGTAGGGGATGGACTTTATGTCCTCCCGCTTGGCGAACGCGCCATGGCGAGTGCCTACAAAATAAGGTTCTTGTAGGGACATCCAACAGGATGTCCGCCGAAAATTACTATGTATTTCCAATTATTTATCGAAACTTACTATTGTAACCTTCGATACGTTTTTATAGGGTGTAGGGGATGGACTTTATGTCCTCCCTATGAGGGGCGCAGACAGAGCAACGCCCCTACACATCCTCTATTTTATTGGTAGTCATATTTATTTTTAAGTATTTATCGAATCTCACTTCTATAATCCTTGACGCAAACGTGGATTGAACAATTCTTCCAAGGAGCGTGTGAATAAAATCAAGGATAATTGGAATAAAGCGATGGCTGTAATCGGTGCAAGTGCCATCCAAACGGCATCCGAGTTATAAAATGCACCGCGTGTTTGAGCATTCCAAATCATGATACCCCAATCAGGTTCACGCAATGGCACCATCCCTAAAATGACCAAACCAACTAAGGAATACATCGCACTGCGTACTGCAAAGATGAAGTTGATGGCAATGTAGCTAATCATATTGGGGAATACTTCACGGGTGATGATATGCACCAAGCCGAGATCAAGCGCAATCGCCGCTTCGACGTAATCACGCTCTCGCAAGCTCAATACTTGCGCCCGAATCGAACGCATGAGTCCGGGCCATGTCAAGGCTGCCAACAAGAGTGCTAAGGCTAAATTACTATCAAAATTTACAATGCTGGCTAGCACGAGCAATAAGGGAAAGTTCGGAATCGTCAAAATTAGATTCGCTAAAGCATTGAGCGCTTGGTCAATGCGCCCGCCACCCAATGCCGCCAATGAGCCTAAGACGACTGCTATAATGGTCGAGAATAAGCCCGCTTGCACCGAGGTAATAATCAGGGTGCGCCCACCATAAATGATGTGCGATAAAATATCACGCCCTTGCCAATCTAAGCCTAATGGAAATTCTGCGGATGGTGCAGCATAGAGTGAATTTGCCCCGTCTGCGCGTCGGCTCATCTGTGGACGACCTTCATAATCCACAAACAAGGGACCGAAAACAGTCAGCACAATGAAAAATACAATCCCAACGAAGCCGATGAAGCCCCCTTTATTCCGTACCAGCATATGCCCCGTACCGCGTATCCATTTGCCAAGATTAGACATCATGCGCTGAAAATATTGAAATTGGGTTTCATCAAAGCTGACATCATCAAGCGAGGTTGCGCGTGTTGCAAATGGGTCTTGTTGATTGACATACGTATGCGAGATGATGACCGATAAAGCTAAGAATGCCGTAACCGCAGCGCCAATAATCCCAAACATAAAACCACCGAGCGCACTCGCTAGTAGCAAGGCAATACCCATCGGGTAACGCTTGTTATAAAATGACCACCCGAGCGGAATCAAGCCAAAGAGTAATCCTGCAAATAAGCCAATTCTAAAAATAGTTGACCAATCCATTATGACGATTCCTCCAAACTTACACGCGGGTCAAGCCACCCCAACATCAAATCAGACAAAATATTGGACGCGATAACTGCTAGCGTAATCACAAGGAAAATCCCTTGCATGGTCGTATAATCACGGGTGGTTACAGCGAGGGTTAAAGCACGTCCTAAACCGGGGTATTCAAAGAAGCGTTCCACAATCACACTACCACTAATTACAAAACCAATGCTAATCGCTAAACGTGTGACCAAGGGTAACATCGCATTGCGCCCGACATACGAAAATAGAATCCGTCGTTCGGATAAGCCACGCGCTTTTGCGACATTGATATAATCTTCGCCCAATGTGGAAATCGTGCTACTCTTCATTGAGAGTATCCACACCCCAACTGTCGCTAAAACGTAGGTGATAACCGGTAGTAAAGCATGTTTGATGATACTGCCAATATAAGCAAAAGTGAAACCTGCATCAATATCTTGGCTAACGCCACCGCGCATCTCACCGACATCAAACCATTGCCATTGCACTCCAAACACCAAAATGATAATGATGGCATACACATAATCAGGAATCCCTGATAATACAGAAGCAATCGCTGTCATCACATTATCGAAAACCGACCCACGCCAATACGCCATCGCTGTTCCCAACATGATACCCAGTGTAAAACTGATGACCAATGCCGAGCCAACCGATAACAATGTCCAAGGCAAAAAGCGCAAAATAATTTGTGTAACTTCTGTCCCTGCTGATGAAATAGACTGCCCCAAATCACCCTGTAGTAAATTGCTCATATATTGCACGTATTGTTGTAATACAGGCACATTTGGATCATACCGAAACAAGGTTGCTGCAATATTGGCAGCTTCTTCGGCGGTATAGCCTTGTTGCATCAATTGGTCAACACGGATGCTGACAGGATCACCCGGTAACAAGCGCACCAGAAAAAATGTAAAGGTTGTTGCTGCCCATGCGGTCAAAATACCTTGAATAATCACACTAAAAAAATAGCTTTTTCGTAAATCATTAAACTGTGTGCGTAAGGATTTTGATGTTGGCGCGTGGACTGTTTCATCTGGCGTATCATCCACAGGAAACGAGGTTGCCATAACGATTTTCTCCAAAAAAATTATTAAGAGAATGGGAGAGGAAGCAAGTCCCTCTCCCATCAGCAAATCTTTTAAACGGTGTAGCGCTTATTCGCCCATAACAGGACCGAGTGTCCCGTTCAAGAGGTAAAGAATAATGAAGTGATCGCTACCTGTTGGGTTGATTAAGATTGGATCATCATCGCTTGGTAAACCAGAGATGAGATCAGTATTGAATGGTTCTGCACTGAGCATTTCATTCAGTGGTATGAAGAACATTTCGTCATTCAACACAAGTGCAACTTCACCTGCTGCAACACGATGCGCCGCCGTATCCAGACCATCGTTGACACTATTAATCATATCATCGAGGTTAACAGTACCATCGGCTGTTACAACCGCATCCAAGGACAAACTCAGACCGGGTTGATCTGCTGCTAATTCGGTATCCCAACGTTGTACTGGGTTACGGAAATGTAGTGATGCTAATGGTGATGCAGCACCCCAAGCCCAAACACTGAGTTCAAAGTCACCAGCACGGATGAGTGGTGGAACTTCTTGCCAAGGAACAGCACGTAATGCAATATCAAAACCAAAATCGTTCATTTGTGCAACTGCATCTTGGGTTGCACTCGCAAAGTCGATGAAGTCTTGTGGGAAAACCCATTCACCACTGAGGGTATTACCATCTGCATCCGCCCAAATACCATCACCGTTGAGGCTATAGCCAACGCTACCGAGTAATTCGGCTGCACGGTCAAGATCATAAGCATAGCCATCAAGTTGGTCGATAACATCTTGATTGAGCAAGTTAGGTGCTAAGCTATCCAAAATACCTGACATATAAAGTGTACCCGTTGCATTTGCCCCATTGGTGAGGAAGGCATTTTGGTCACGATCAATCACCAAAGCAACCGCTTGACGAACTTCTTTGATATTCCAAGGTGCGATTTCAACATTGAATAACATAGCAGGACCGTATCCGCGTGGGATCGAAACAATGTCGATGCCTTCTGCAACGAATGTATCAACGGTTGATGGTGCGTATACATTGGTACTGTGTGCAATTTCGCCACTGAGTACCAGTGGTGTTGTACTTTCAGTTTCACCAGCCCAAATTTTTAAATCACCAAATTGAACACTATCACTATAGATACTGTTGGGTTGCCAAGTCAGGGTCAAGAAGGAATCGCCGACTGCATCAAGATTGTAGGTGTAAGGACCACTTGCAATCAGTTCAGTAGGACGGAATTCTTGGACTTCGGTGAGGAGTGCTTGCCATTCTTCACTTTCGCTGTCTGTTGTACTTGCAAACAATTCTGTAGCGCGTGCTGCAAGTTCACCATAGGTATCATCTGCAACAATGTATTCTTTTAATAGAAGGCGTTCAGCGCGGAGTGATGGAACACCATCAATGAAATGGAAACGAACTGTGAAATCATCCACTTTTTCGACTTCATCAATAAATGAAAACTGACTCCAGCCAGATAAACGTCCGAGTGCATAGGTCGTAAGCACATCGTCAGCATCAACTTGTGAGCCGTTACTCCACATGGCATCATCACGGAATGTGATTTGGTAAGCAGTATCATCATCTACGAAACCCCAATCGGTTGCAAGGATGCCTGTATATTCATCGCTTGCCCAAAGGTAGAATGCAGGGGTCAGTTCAACCATCCCACGATACAAGTTACCCAAGTTGGTATTTGGACCACCTGCAGCATACGCATTCAAATGATGATCGGGTGGCAGTGTATAGGGCCATGTACCGAACCATGTGCCTTCAGGAGCTTCCATATCTTGCGCGAATGGCACAGTGTAGATACTACTGAGTACCAAGAGCAGCACTGCGATAGGTAAAAACAGTCGTTTCATTATGTCCTCCAAAAATAGAAAATATTTATATACCACAGGTGGTATAGTGTGGACTAGTCCACTTAAAAACCACTCTAACATAACATTTATTTTTAGGCAAGCAAATTCAAATATCAACTTTTGATCGGCACTAATCTCACCTTATATCTACTTTATATTTTGAGGATTTTGCACGCAAAGACTTTTAGGACAATACATTAAAGCACATCTGAATCTATCTAACGTGAAGTAGTATCCTCAATGATTCGTGCGACACAGCGCACTATATATATCATGATAAGTTATTGTATACGTATATAAAAAGCGCGTTGCATTATATTGTAAAAAGGGTTATAGTTTACATGACTATTGATTATCTGATATTCCAATATAGGTGAGCAGGACGGATACCTAGCATATGACAACCGATACACAACGGGACTACACACAAATCACCGATCTGCAAGTCGGGATGGATACCTTGATTGCACGTGTAGAAACCATACGCGGCACACGCCTTACACAACTTGAAATTAGCCATGCGACAGGTATTCCTCAAGGAACAATTAGCAAGTGGTCAAATGGTTATGTCTCGCGCTTAGATAAGCATATTATCGTGGCACTCCTCAATTATTTTAACCAATATTTTGAATGTAATTTAGAAGATTTACTCGTCTTACATACAGACGAATAGACCAATACGGAAGGTTGATTTACATATGAACACAGTCATTATTGCTGTTACCAACCGTAAAGGTGGTGTCGGTAAAAGTACAATTTCTAGCCATCTCGCATCAGGTTTGGCGGTCAAAGGATACAATGTCGGCTTAGTCGATACAGACAGTCAAGGGCATGGTGGGATGATGCTGGGTGTACGCCCTGAAGATGGGTTGTTCAATCTGATGATTAACAAAACCCCGTTAGAAGATATTGTGCGCCTTATCCCAAAAGAGAATTATTCAACACCCGAATCAACAGGTAAATTACTGCTCATTCCATCGGCAGAACGCACCTATCAAATTCCTTATATGCTGCAACAAGATGAATCATTTCTCTTTTTAGAACAGATGGAACAGTTCGCAGAGCGTGGTAATTTAGACTTCATTATCATTGATACCAACCCCTCTTTGAGCTTATTTGATGGGTCAATTTATTTGGCTGCAGATGGATTTATCTACGTCACAGAATGTGAAACGATGTCGATGCAAGGGGTACGCCAAGCCTTTGAACAGATGAAACGCTTTAGTGTTCAACGCCATAAATATCTCAAACGCGACACGAAAATTTTGGGCATTATCCCCAATAAATACCGCCAAAAAACACTAATTCATCAACGCAATGTGGATGCTTTACGCGGTGCATTTGGTGATCTTGTATGGAATCCGATTGCCCTACGCACCATCTGGACAGAAGCCAGTAACTTCTATCAACCTGTATTTCTTGCTGCACCAGATAGCGCGGCTGCTGCCGATGCGATGTATATTGTTAGCCAAGCTGAGAGGGAACTCGTCAAATGGCAAGCCGAAAAGAGCGTCTAAGTCAATCGAATCCATTTGCACAACCCGGCGAAGAATCACCACCATCTTTAGCGGATTTAACAGGGTCAATGCTATCTGGCAACAATGAACTTGAACGTATCCTAGAACTCGAAGAACGCATTGCAGAACTCGAAGAAATGGATCCTGAAAATGCCATTGTTGTGCGTCAAGATGGCTTGAGCAAGCACTATAAAAAGTTTGAATTACGCGACACACAATTGGTCATTCCCGAAGAAACCAATGAAGCTGATTGGGTTGAAATCGGTATTTTGCTGATGCGAATGCAAGGCACAATCCAATGGCTTTTGGGTGATTGGCTGGTTTATGGGCAATCAAATAACTGGGAAAATGGCTCAGGATATGCCCGTATGAAGGAGCTATTTGGCTACGAAATTGAGTCACTTTGGAGCTACGCATCTGTCTGTAGGAAAGTTCCAGCCTTGACGCGCGTCAAGGAATTATCATTTTCGCACCACCGCGCAGTCACCAAATTTGCCGATGATCCTGATCGCCAACGCGTATGGTTAGACCGTGCAGAAGCAGAAAATTGGTCTGCTAAACAACTGATTACAGAAATTCAAAACGCAGAAAAACCTGCCCTATCCGATAAAAAAATGAAGCCTTGGCAAGAAAAAATAGCCCGCTTAGAAGCTGATTTTGAACCGTCTAAGTGGACAAAATTATCGTTCTCAGAGCGCCGAGAAGCCATGACACAACTTCAATCCTTGCTCCTAAAATTAGAAGAAATGGGACTCGATTGAGGGCAGATCATACAACTCAAATACTTAAAGGGTGACAGCCATTGCTGCGCCCTTTTTTTAATGCTACAGCAGGCATCTCATTGTTGATTGCAGCTATGTCATCTGCGAGTCATATTTTCATTAAGAATAAACC
>JBAUIA010000126.1:0-5482 GCA_049680565.1 Phototrophicaceae bacterium | reverse complement strand
GTGGATTGTTCGCCATCGAAGACTTCATCTGTCCAGAAACAACGCCATTTGCCTTTAGGTAAATACGTTGACCATGTTTCAGCATTAGGCTCGACAACGGGTGATACGAGCAAATCACGCCCGAAGAAGTAATCATATTGCGATGCTTTATTATCAATTAATTTTAAAGAACGCATCATCGGTTGACCACTTTGCGCGGAATATTGTGCTTCTTTCCAGATATATGGCATGAGTTTCTGGCGTAGTTTGACGAATTCACGAAAAATGGGGATGACACGTTCATCCCCTGTACGTGTTTGAATATTCCAAGGGGTACGGTCAACATTGGGTACTTGATGATTATTAAATTCTGAATGATATTGCATCACAGGACAAAAGGTTGCCATTGCCGTACTGCGTAAATACAATTCAGCGGAGGGAATTTCACCACTGAACCCTGCTAAATCCCAGCCCCAAAATGAGATACCCGAAATGCCTGCTGATAAACCTGCTAAGATCGAATGACGGTAAGCATCCCATGTCGAATTTTCATCCCCTGCCCAATGAAGAGGTGCGCGTTGTGACCCTGTATATCCTGCTCGGCTAAAGGTTACTGCTTCACGCTTGCTGTTGGCAAATTCATAATAAGCCTCACTGTACAATTGCGGATACTCATTCCAGACTTCTGCGCCAGTGCGACCATCCGCAAAGAGTACATCTTCACCCCAGAGATGTTCGCCACCATCGGTCTTAAAACCATCAATGCCCATTTCATCTAATAGATAGGCGCGTTTATTCAGCCACCAATTTTTTGCTTGAGGATTGGTCATATCAGGGATATATCCTCCCCGAAACCAGAACGGACGTAATCGATGTAATGAACCATCGGCTTCACGGATACCTAATTTCTGCGATTCAAAATAGTCACGGTCTGCATCATGTTGTAGATGAGGCTCAGGGGCATCTTTGAAAACAGGTACTTGCCACAATAAAACCTTGACTCCCTGCTCATGAAGCCAATCAATCATGCCTTTAGGGTCAGACCATTTGCCATCTTCAGGAAAAGTAAAATCTTCATAAGTTAGGGATTTATCGCCAGAAATCGCCTCATATTTGGCATCATTCCAGATATAGAACGTGGTTTCATCGCTCCATGCTTCAATGACAATTACTGCAGGTTG
The DNA here is from genome assembly GCA_049680565.1 of Phototrophicaceae bacterium. Lineage (GTDB taxonomy): Bacteria > Chloroflexota > Anaerolineae > Aggregatilineales > Phototrophicaceae > JAUZRW01. The sequence goes on along the minus strand of JBAUIA010000126.1, from coordinate 4,322 downwards.
AATACCCAGTTCCAATGAAGTTTGCACTTCTTTCATCACTCTTTGTTGTGAATTCCATTCATTACCACTCATCCATAGACCGAATGCCCATTCAGGTGGTAATACAACAGGACCCGTTTTGCGTGCAAATTGTCCGACTATTTCATAGGGATCATCATTTGTGAACCAGTGTAAATTGAGTTCTTCATCGCCAATATCAGCTTCCAATATCCATTCAGACTCATCACTTGCAGCGAGGTCGAATTGCATCCAGCGTGTGCTATTGACCCACAAGCCGTAGCCATTGGACGAAAGCAAAAATGGAATCGGCATATAGGTTTTTTCGCTCTGTGATTTGTATTGCTCATAAACACGAATATCCATGATATTGCCACGTTGATTGAGCGCATTGAAGCGTTCGCCTAAACCATAAAAACCCTCATCATGATGTGCTTTAAATGCTAGCTTGACTCTGCGAATTTTTTGACCATTGCTCAAGTATTCAATGCGTGTCACTTTGGGAAAATCATTTTTTTCAGAAATGTTATTAATGCTGACTGAGCGAGCTTCTGTTGACCATACTTCACCTATCAGTGTAAATTTTTCAGTTTGGATACCATCCCCTTCAATCCAATAACTGAGTTTTTGCCCAAATTTTGGCGCGGTTAATTGTACTTGCCAGACATCTTGCTCTATTTTTTCGAGGCGTTCTAAATACTCTGCACCTACCCCGTGCTCTAGTTCTGGTCGCCAGCCACCAAGTGACTTTGCGCTAAGTGCTTCTTGAGCCACGCCATCAATTTCACTCATGACAGTCAGTGCTTTAATTATTTGTGGTGGACGGGTCACGATGCCGATTGTGAATGTTTCTTCGGCTAATGGATGGCGCGGGAAACGTTCTTCAGGACGTTGCTCATAGGGATGTTGATGTCCAAATGGTGAATGAAGGATTTCTGTCATAGTGATTTTTCTTTCAAAAGCGATTGTACAATGAGATACATAGCATGTGACCATAATAAAGGAGAGGCAGATGTCCCCCAATTTTCAACCCAGCCATCAAAATAACCCTCGTTCAATAGATGATCCTCAACCTGTTCAGGTAAATGATTGTTTTCATCAGCTTGAGAAGAAACCCATTGCATGATACTTTGCGCCTCATCTAATCGTCCCAGTTCGATATACACCCATGCTAACCAAGTCGCTAACAAGAGCCATTCACCGCCACCGAAGTAGGTATCAGCACAATAACGGTAAACACCACCTCCTTTACGGTATAAATCAGTTTCGATTTTTTGGAGCGTTTGCTGAAAAATCAGATGATCGACTGTCACTAATCCAAAGGGGATTGCTGTCCATAATAAACTGGCATCGACTTCGGGATTAGCAATAAATTTCATAAAATTCCCATCATCTGTGACCCCGTAAGAGAGTGCAAAGGCTTTGATGCGTCCGGGTAAATGCGTGGGGATAAGTTCAGGGTCGTAGTCAGCCACTGCTTTCAAGCCCCCATAGAGCGCGGCAAAAGTCGAAAGGTGTTGTTCGTGGCGGAATTCTTCCCAGCAATCATAATTGGGATAATGCCAGATTGTTTCTAAATACTTGACTAATAATGCCACTGCCGGACGTATCTCCTGCCATAAATCAGGCTTATGATTCTGGCAATGTTGTACTGCTCCCCATAACCATGCTCCATAGCCATCAAGCTGAAAATCGGTCCAATTCTCTTGCCCGATTGCCCCATCCAGCATAAATCGGGTTGGCAAATAATCGCTCTCTACAAGTGTTTGACCCGTTTGGATTTTTTCCAATAATTGCTCAATTTTGTGCGCGTGTAATTCCAATGTACGCGCCGCCCAACGATGAAAGGCAGTCGCGCTATCATGCTGCCCAACACAATCCATGCTGTGTGCAATCCACATACCATCCCGAAACCATGAATAGCCATATTGTGAAAAGGTCGGCGATGCGACATATGCACCAGATTGCGCTTGATTATCGCGTATGATAGCGATGCTAATTTGTCTTAAATTTTTCATGTGATGAAGGTCTCTCTAACTCCAGAAGAAATGTCAGGGCGCTAGATGTGCGCCCCGACATTAGCAGTATCTTTAGTATTTATTGGATTAAAGCATCAATCGCTTCTTTAGATTGGTCGAGAGCTTCTTGGGCTGTCAACATACCATCAGCAAATTGCGTGATGAACCCATTTACAGCATCTTGCATCTCGTTCTGACGCTCAATCACAGGGGGTGTGACGGGGCTTTCCAGTGCAAGGAAAACTGCTTCACGATTTTCTGGTGGTGTGAGTTCAAGGTAGCTCTCAAAGTAGGATAATTCATTCAATGCAGGCAATTCCCAAGCACTATCGACACGAACTTGTGCGGCTGTTTCGCTGGCGGTTAAGAATTCTGCCCATGCAGCCGATGCTTCTGCATGATCGGTTGTAGCGGATACTGCAACACCGTTTGCAAAGAAATGATGTGCATGTTGATTAATCATTGGTTCGATTTGAACATCCCAATTGAAATCGGCTTCAGCAAATGCGCCAAACATCCAGATACCAGTTACCAGCATACCGACATCGCCATTTAAGAATAATTCGGAATCCGATATGCCTGAGAGTTCTGCGGCAGTTGGCATCAAGCCACTATCCATGAAGCTCATCATCATTTCGAGTGTTTCAACACAAGCAGGTGAGTTGATGGTTGATTCGGTCATATCTTCATTGAAGAATTCACAGTCACCATTTTGTGCGGCTTTTTTGTAAAATTCCCAGAATTGTACGGGTTGGAAAATGCCCCATGTATCATCACCCAATGCTGTAATTGCTTCAGCGGCGACTGTGGCATCATCCCATGTCCATTCTTCGGTTGGATAATCAACGCCAGCTTCGTCAAATAAATCAGCATTGTAGAACATTAAAACTGTCGAGAATGTTTCTGGTAATGCCAGTTGTACACCTTCATATTGGAAGGCTTCTAATGCACGTGGATAATACGGTGCATCGCCACTTAACATATCGCTAATATCCAATAACGTGCCATTTGCCGCATAGGTAACAAAGCTCTCGTAATTGAGTTCAAAGACATCAGGCGCATCACCACTGACAACATCAGCTTGGAGTAAGGTGAAGTAATCAGCGAAAGGTGCGGTACTAACTTCAATAGTAATGCCTTCATTTTGTGCTTCAAATTCATCAATGATGACATCAAGGTCTTCGAGATGGTCTGGTGCGGCAGAGAATGTGAAGTAACGTAACACCACATCATCTTGGGCAAAGGTCGGTATGATGCTGATAATGAGCATCAAGGAAAGAACGAGTAGTCCTAATTTACGTGACATCTTTTTATCCTTTAAACGAATAGATTAAATGAAAAATTATTAAACGCATTTCACTGCGTAGTGAAACCTAACTTTTTAGCCCACCAGAGATAATCCCACCGACAAACCAACGTTGTGCTAGTAGGTATACCAATAAGATGGGTACAACTGTGACCACTGCCCCTGCCATCACCATATTCCACTCGGTTAAGGCACGAGGACCCGATTGCAAAACACCTAATGCAACGGGTAAAGTCATCACCTCGGGACGACGGGCAGCAAATAAGGGCCATAAGTAAGCATTCCAAGACCCCATGAAACTGAACACCGCGAGTGTCGCCAATGCAGGTTGTGATAAAGGCAAAATAATTCGCCAGAAAATTGTGAAACGATTCGCGCCATCAATGAAAGCGGCTTCCTCAAAATCTTTAGGTAAGCCTAGAAATGCCTGGCGTAATAAGAATGTCCCGAAAGCACTAAACAAGGTCGGTACAATCAGACCCGCGTAGGTATTAATCCAGCCCAGTGAGCGTACTAAAATAAATTGCGGAATGACTAAGACCACCGCAGGAATCATCATCGTGGCGAGATACAATGTGAAAACTGTATTTCGCCCGCGCCATTCCATACGGGCAAAAGCATATGCCGCCATTGCCGAAACCAATACCTGCCCCACTGTGGTGACGACAGCTACCAATGAGCTATTGAAAAATATCCTGAAAATCTCGATACGCTCCGCAAGCTGACTATAACTTTCAACCGTGATAGGATCAGGGATGAATTGCGGAGTTGTCGCTAGGATATATTCTTGTGATTTGAGCGATGTACTCAACATCCAAGCAAAGGGTAAAACCATCACGACTACAATCAGAGCCATCACCACATACAGCACAAGTTTCTTAGTCAAGTTCATAATAAACCCACCGATTCTGCAATCTCAGTTGCACAAAAGTGATCGTAAAAATGATGACAAATAAGACCCATGACATTGCAGAGGCGTAGCCCATACGGTTATAGCTAAA
>JBAUIA010000125.1:0-4870 GCA_049680565.1 Phototrophicaceae bacterium | reverse complement strand
TATACCAACCTCATTCTAACTTGTCAAGACTTCTTTTGCAGAAGTTCTTTCCGACTTTTTACAAGTCGCTCAACTGAGTTAAGAATGCGTCGTTTAGCATCTCTTATGGTGTTGTGAACCGGATTGGCTAATCCTTAAAGACCAGCGCCCTGTCCCACCTCCGTTGCGTTTTCTCTTGTTAACTTCGCTTTTGTTTCTCAACAACGATTGGGATTATACAGTCTACAATTTACATTGCAAGGGCAAATTCCAAACCATTTTCAAATTTAGCTTTTTTGACATTTAATAGCCCCTATGAACCTCTAAAAAACTTTCAATTAACCTTAGCTGATTGACCTTACTTTGAATCCTCCATTTTAGAGGGTATATTGAAATGACTATCTTATCGAATTACATCATTTATTGATCTTATTTTAGGATTCTTGGCACTATGACCCAAAAACAAAAAACAATACGTCTCATTATCACGATTGCACTGATTATTTCTTATTTAGTGCTCTTATCGATTCATCATCGGCGTAATGAAATCATTGATGATGCGTTTATCACCTATCGTTACGCAAGTAACTTAGCAGTAGGTAAAGGATTAGTATTTAATGAAGGGCAAGCCGTTTTAGGCACAACGACACCCGCATATGCTATCTTACTATCATCCTTTGCAATTTTCACGGGGTCACAAGCAATCCCGACAATTTCCTTGTGGATTAATTTAATTGCAACGATTGGCATCATGGTTTGCTTAGGCATCGCCACCTATAAATTAAGTCATCAATCTTACAAACTTGCACTACTTGCCCCATTAGTTATTTTCGGTAGCATTGTCACACTTGAAGTTATGGTTTGGGGAATGGAAGGCTCTGTCCTCTTATTGATGATTGCAGTCAGTATTGTTCTCCTCCTTTATAGGCGCTGGTTATGGGTATGTATCATTGCAGGTTTCACGATTTGGCTACGTCCAGAAGGGGTTTTCTTCATTGGGTTAATTGGAATGACACTTTTAGGGATGAGCGTACAGAAAAAGATGGCATGGCGGGAGTTCCTTATATATGGAACAAGCCTAATATTACCTAGCCTACTCTACTTCCTGATGTTGATTGTATTTTATGGCACATTATTACCACAATCAATCATTTCAAAAGCAGGGGGCTTATACCCCGGTGAACCCTTTGGACAGGTGAATATTGTTTTTCAATATTTGATTAGTCCACTGATATTCTTAGCAGGATTGTTAACTGGTGATATAAATTTCATCTTAACCAACCCAACCTTTTTCATTGCAATGATCCCGATTGCGCTATTCTTCTTAATTATTGGATCAATTCAGATTATCAAGTTAGACCGAGTATTATGGATTGTACCTGCTTTGTTGCTACTGAACGTCATTTTTTATGGGTCACGTTCAACATTGATCTTCCCTTGGTATCATGCAAATTATCACATTTTAGTGATAATCCTATTGGCATTAGGGGTCGGGCAATTAATCCATACGATTCTAAGTGCGATGACAGATAAGCCTGTTCTATTAGCCAGCGCTATCGTCAGCATTTTATTGGTTTGCGTGCCTAATATTCTATTTACACCCTATGGGCAATATCTTCAAGAAGCTCGTCAGCGCCATTATGTCAGTGGACACATGCTGGAATATCATGATTTATTGGTAGAAATTGGCGACGACATCCCAAGCGATGTTGTTGTCGCTTTGCATGAAATCGGCTATCTTGGTTTCTATATGCGCGATAATCTCATCCTCGATACAGCAGGTTTAGTTTCACCTGAAATCGTCGATTACTTTCCAATTCCATTAGAATTACGGGGCAACGACCCACTCAATGGCGCGATTCCACCACAATCTATGTTAGATTATCAACCAGAGGTCATTATTACATTAGATAGTTTTGTAAAATATGGCTTTTATCAAGCAGAGTGGTTTGATGAATTGTATTCTATAGCCTACCGAGTGCCTAATGTTGCCGGCTTTGGGGTTACTGATCTTAGTTTAGATGTGATTGTATTACGCGATCAACTCGACAGAATTGTCATTGATCCCAATGATTAATCAATATCAAGCGAATTGAGTTTGGTAGGGTTACCACCCGCTAAGACATCAACAATCCGCGCAACATCATTTAATAAATCATGCGTTGTGCTGATATATTGGCGACGGCGTAAACGAAAAGACATTTCACAGTCCTTATAGATGAAGGGGAACACCGCTTTCCCTTCTTCTAAGAAGTAACTCCATTCATCTTGTACATTTTCGGAACGCATGGAATCAGGGGAAACGATAAGCAACATATAGGTACAATCTTTGAGGGCTTGCTCAATACTTTTATCCCAATTCATACCGGGTTCAATATCTTGGTCAATCCATATATCTAAGCCGACACGCCGTAATTGTCGTGCCAATCTATAAACATACTCGCTATCTTTACGAGCGTAGCTAAGAAAGACTTGCCCTTCAACGTTGCTTTGTCCTGAATAAAATGCAGATGTTAAGTCATCAATTGCAGTATTCGCTGATTGATAGCGCTGTGATGGATCAGGATGCAGAAGGCGACTAATCACCACATCGACACCGATTGGCAAATCTGAACGAAAGTCACGCACTTTACTTACGACCTCGTTATATTCGACGCTTGGTTGGCGTTCGCCAGTGAACAAGCTATAGAGGAGTAATCCAAAAGCATAAATGTCGGAAGCGGTATCTGCGGAAGCTCCTTCTTTTTCTTCTGGACTGAGGACAGCATAACGACGAGCATCCGGTATTGTGTCATTTTTTGTGTGTAATTGTTTCGCCACTGTAAAATTGATGATATAAGGCTGGGCGACCTCATCCATAATAATGGTATTGGCAGAAATCGCGCGATGGATAATCCCTTTTTGATGAATGAAATCAAGTGCGCTGGCAATCTGTTGAGCAATGCGGAGCAAGGTGCTTGATGCAATCGGCTTGGGTTGCTGGAAATACCATGTTAATAAGGAATCCACCCCCACCATACGCTGTATCTGAAACGGTCTTTCGTTGTAGATACCATAATCATACATCGGCACAATATGCGGATGTTCCAAGCCTGCGACAATTTGCGAGTCTTTTTCAAAGCGATGCAAATAAGCTGCATTTGACATCAGTTCAGGTTTGACGATGCGTAAGGCAACCTCGCGTTTGAGGATATTATCATAGGCACGCCACAATTCACTGACACTGCCTCGGCGCAAAAGACTATCTACTTCATAACGCCCTGCTAAAATATCACCCTGTTCTAAAGACATAACAGTTTCTCACTCATTGGCTGGCGTGGACACTTTGCTGGATAACATTTCAATGATACGAGCAACATTATTGAGCATATCATCTGTGCCAACGACATGTTGCACACGTTGTAAACGAGGATGGATATTATCAGGAGCAGGGTTTTGTGGAATGAAGGGATAAACAGGCTTTTTACTCCCCATAAAATAACTCCATTCATGGGTGACATATTCTGATGCCATCGACGCATCAGTTGTAATGAGTAACATCAGGTCACAATCATTAAGAGCCGTCTCAATCGCATCGTCCCAATTGCTACCTGCTTCAATATCACGGTCAATCCATATATCAAGCCCGATACGACGGAGTTCATCCGCTAGTTTATGCACATACTCGCTATCTTTTCGCGCATAGCTAATGAAGATTTTGCCTTCAATGTTGGATTGTCTTGAATAGAAAGCTTTATACATATCATCAACAGCTTCTGTAGCAGTCAAATAACGTTCCTCAGGATTTTTAGCGCAAAGGCGTTGTAAGACTAAATCTATGCTGATAGGAAGATCAGGACGAAATTGACAAACTGAGGGTATTTTAATATCAGAGTCTTCATTCAATTGTTTCCAACCTAGCGAAGCAAGATAAGGTTTGTCATTATTCCTTGGGAAAGGATATTGCTGAACAAACAACTCAAATAATATGATACCAAATCCATAAATATCACAACTAGAATTCAAGTCATTATCACCAAATTGTTCTGGTGCGGCATATTCAACAATTCCATACTTGGAGGAAAGTTGTTTTTTATTACGAGGCACATAAAGTTCTGTTAAATATAGATTAAGATTATTATCTAGCAATACAACTTCTGGACGAATATGATAATGAATAATATTATATTTATGAATATAATCTATAGCGCTCGCTAGTTGCTGTGCTAGTCGGAGAATATCCTGAGTGTTCAACTGATTAGGTTTAATCTTATCCAGATGTTCCATAATTGATTGTTTTTGTGCATAGAACTGAACCGCATATAGGTATGTATCTGTCTCTCTCAAATCATAAATTGGAATGATATGTGGATGTTGTAAACCTGCCATCATTACCATATTCGTCCGAGTATCATGAACATCAGAGGCAGTTAGTAGCATAATAAACAACACAACTTCACGTTCTAGAGTTTCGTCATAAGCAAGCCAATATGTACGACTTTTATCATTCCACAATTTCTTCTTAAGAACATACCTTCCTTCAAAAGAAGAATTTTCACTTAACTTATCATGTCCATCCATCCTTACATCTCACTCCGACCTTGTAGCGCACGCATGAGAGTAACAGCATCGACATATTCGAGGTCGCCACCAGTAGGTAATCCGCGTGCAAGGCGTGTAAATTTCACGGATTTATTTTCGAGGGCGCGTTGAATATAGAATGATGTCGCATCCCCTTCTTGACCGGGGTTGGTTGCGATGATGACTTCTAGCACATCGCCTTCCTCTACCCGACTCACCAATTTGGGAATATTGAGGTCATCAGGTCCAACACCACTCACAGGCGAAATTGCCCCATGCAGCACATGGTAAGCGCCATCGTATGTACCAGTCCGTTCCAGTGCTAAGAGAT
>JBAUIA010000124.1:0-30455 GCA_049680565.1 Phototrophicaceae bacterium | reverse complement strand
TACGTATAGATCTATCAAGAATAATAATTTATCGAAAAATGTAACGAAATAATGAGATGCACTTCGCACGATATATGCGTCATTATAGAAATACCGTCAGGGCAATTGCATTAAAAGTATTTGAAGTATAGCGACGCAATAATCATAAAGAAAAGGTGGGAAAAAACAGATCATCATACACATTTCTAAGCAACTTTTTCACGTCATTCAAGTCAGGTCTTGCCCTAATCGGTGAAATAAATGTCACTAGTTCGATTTATCGACCGTAATTTGCGAGGCTTCGACTTGAGTCGAAGATGATTGTATTTGATGCAATTAGCCTGAAATACCGGTGATGAAATCGTGCAGATTTATCGGAATACGCTATACTCAGCATTCAATCAAAAATAAGGGGAAATATATTATGACAACAGGATTCATTACCTTACTAATTTATATCATCGTGCTTGTGCCACTGATGCTGCTAGGATACTACTTTGCACGGCGCAAAATGTTTGATCCACATCATAAAATGGTCATGACATCTGTGGTTATTCTCAATTGGATTCTTATTTGGGCTGTGATGGCAACATCGTATGCAGGGGTTGCGGAAGGCTTACCAGATAACCTCAACGAAAATTTTGCACTGATTCCGACGATTCATGGCATTATTGGCTTAATAGCCCAATTGATGGCAACGTATCTCGTTCTGCTGATGTGGACAGAGAATACACGCTTTGAACGCCTTGTGATCTATCGCATCAAAAATATCAAAACCCCCATGCGAATTACACTCAGCTTGTGGTTAATTACGGTGCTATTTGGCTTTGGCGTGTATTCTGTTTGGTATGGTGATACCAGCGTAGCAGAAGATGATGCCCCAGCCCCTGCAATCACAGAAGAAGCGCAAGTGGATGAGACATCAGATGAAGCGATAATCCCTGATCCAGCAGCAACCGAAGATGCTGAATTAGATGATGACGACGACGATGACGATGATGATGAAGCCCCAGAACCAGCCACCACCGAAGAATCAGAATAAGCGATTATAAGGTTTCGCTACAGCGCACTCGAATTTTAGGGGCTTGGGTATCCTCAAGCCCTTAAAATTAATCCTCATAAGTAGAGACATTCAGATTCCACATCGGACGTACATCAAATTCAATATTGCTGCGTAAGCCCAATTCATAACGATAATAGGCAGCAGCAGCAATCATCGCTGCATTATCGGTGCATAAATTGAGCGGTGGATAGCGTACAGGTAAGTCAGTTTCTTTACGCATTTTTTGACGCAGCATCGCATTAGCACTGACACCGCCCGCCATGAAAATTTCAGTTGCACCAAATTCTTTGGCTGCTTTTGCGGTTTTCTCGACAAGAATATCGGTGACGGCTGCTTGGAAACTGGCAGCAATATCATTAACCGAAACATCACTTTTGAGTTGTGCGCGTTTTTCTGCGCCCCGTTTGCGCTTATTGCGTACTTGTGCCGATGGCTGCACCGTGACTTCGCGCATGACAGCCGTTTTAACGCCACTAAAGCTAAAATCGTAACTACCATCACGCATGGCGCGTGGAAAATCATAAGCAAGCTCATGACCATGACGGGCAGCCCGTTCAATATGAGGTCCACCGGGGAAAGGTAACTCAAGCAAGCGCCCAACCTTATCAAAGGCTTCACCTGCTGCGTCATCAATTGTGCCACCTAAATGCTCGTAGACCCCATGATCTTTCATCAGCAGCAATTCCGTATGTCCCCCACTGACAATCAATACCAATACAGGGAATACGACCTCACGAAAGGGTTGTGTCAGCCAGAGTGAGTAAACATGCCCTTCAAGATGATTCATCCCTAAGAGTGGTTTACCTGTCATCAAGGCTAATCCTTTAGCAAAATTGATGCCCACCAGCAAACTGCCCACAAGACCTGGACCCCGTGTGACAGCGATGGCATCTAATTGTGCATAACCAATCCCTGCGTCTTCCATTGCTTGCTCAACAACGGTACTAATGGCTTCTGCGTGAGCGCGTGATGCGACTTCAGGGAATACACCCCCGTATTCTGCATGTAAATCGATTTGCGATGCCACAACATTACTTGCCATCGTGCGACCATCAATCACAACCGATGCTGCGGTTTCATCACAACTTGTTTCAATCCCTAAAATATATGTCATATGTGTTTCGATTCATTACTCATTCGTTAGCCTATAACTGTAGAGAGAAACGCCCCAAACTGCAACACTGGAAAATAAGATACGTTATATGTGAAATGAATCCACATGGATTACGCACAAGAAATTGTTTTTATCACGAAGCCACGAAGAACACAAAGAAAAACAGGTGATAGAACCCTATTTCAAGTTTAACGGACTATCTGATGGCTGATAACGATAAGATACTCAGATTTTAAGAAGCAATATTTCGTTGATTATCTGAGTGCTAAGTGGCATCCGAATAAACTCGGATGCTACTTAAAATATAAGCTGAAGACTATATAATCGTTATTTTTTGATAGATGTTGGGTTCATCCAAAAGTAATTATTTACTCTTCCGATGGCGTATCATAATGCTGATCGAACAAAATCGGATTGCCATCAGGGTCAGTTAGTACGAAGGAAGCAGGGCTTGTACCCTCATCGAGGTCTTCCTCAAAGCTGATGCCATTGCCTTTGAGTGTCTTTTGTACTGAACGCACATCTAGCGGATTAAATGTTAAGATATTGCGCTCAAACATCCCATAAAATAAACCGACTACCGCCTCATTATTTTCCGAGCGCAAAATCAAATAATTTTCTTCCTCACTACCGCCAATCACACTAAAACCAAGTTGTTCGTAAAATGCACGCGATACCTTCAAATTTTTAACGGTTAAACTCACTGAAAATTGACCTAATTGCATGATATATCTCCTTTTGTGAACATTTGTTCTTATTATAAGATAATGTATTTTTGATTCGGGGTCAAGTTCACTATTTACATCAGCCTACGGATTTATATACTACCCACTGCTGTAATTCGGCTGTCGTAGCACCAGCCTTATCAAAACAAAGGAAAAATTGAATGACTGACCGTACCATACGCACGATTGTTATCGTGAGTGTCCTCTACGTATCGGCGCAAATCTTTGCCGATATTGCGAGTCTCCGTATTCTGCTGCTTGCTGGATTCAGCATTGATGGCGGAACACTCATCTATCCGTTTACCTTCACCCTGCGTGATATTGTCCATAAAGTTGCTGGCGCAAGTATCGCCCGAACCCTCATTTTCTTGGCGGCTGGGGTCAATTTGCTGATGGCTGGCTTGTTCTGGTTGGTTTCAGTGTTGCCACCGGATCTCGAAGTGGGCGAACAATCTGAATTTGCGCTCGTACTTGCGCCTGTATTCCGTATTGTCTTGGCGAGTATCGTCGCTGAGGTAATTTCTGAATTAATTGATACCGAAGTTTATAGCTTGTGGGTCAAACGCTTCCAAGAACGCTACCAATGGGGACGTGTTCTTATCAGTAACGCTGTGAGCGTGCCAATTGATAGCGCGATTTTTGTAGCGATTGCTTTCTTGGGTGATTTGCCGATTGAAGTGGTGATTAGCATCTTCTTTGCCAATGTCATTGTCAAAGGGGCTGTAACCATTATCTCGATTCCGGGCATTTACACCGTTAAAGATCGTCATCTACCAAAAGCGAAAAACGATTAATATCTCATAATATGCTACCGTATCGGGTGAATATTTATGTTCGCCTGATATTGTTTCCCTCATAATCATGATTTCCCTATAGCGTGTATAATACAGGCATAATTGACCGTAACATTAACCATAGGGGAACACAATGACCGAACCAATTAGATGGGGTATCCTCAGCACAGCGAATATTGGCGTTAAAAAAGTCATTCCTGCTATTCAAAAATCGAAAAATGGGATGGTTACAGCGATTGCGAGCCGTAATTATGACCGCGCCCAAGAAGTCGCCTCTATGCTCAATATTCCTACCGCGTATGGTGATTATGAAGCCCTGCTTGCTGATGATACGATTGACGCGATTTATATCCCACTACCGAACCAACTCCATGCTGAGTGGGCAATTAAATGTGCCGAAGCAGGCAAGCCAACCCTCTGCGAAAAGCCACTTGCTAGCACCGCCGACGAAGCCCAAACAATGGTCGATGCTTTTGCTGAAAAAGACATCTTATTTGCAGAAGCCTTCATGTATCGCTTTCATCCACAAAACCAACGTGCGCGTCAGATGATTCATGAGGGTGCAATTGGTACACCTCAAATCATGAATGCAACCTTTTCTTTCGCATTGACCAATCGAGATAATATCCGCCTCAGTGCTGATCTTGCAGGCGGCGCATTGATGGATGTTGGCTGTTATTGCATCAATAGTATGCGCTTTATCACAGGCGAAGAACCGACTAAGGTCGCAGCGTTGGCTAATTTTGGCGCGGAAACCAATGTTGATGAGCAAATTGCAGGCATCCTTGAATTTCCGTCAGGGCTACGCGGACACTTTGATGCGAGCCTGACTACCTATAAAGTCCATACCTATGATATTCGCGGAACAGAAGGGCGTATTGTTTTACCAACGAGTTTTGTTCCTAATGATGACCAACATACAGTGATTCAACATTGGCAGGGTGATACCTATCAAGAAATTGAAATTGAAGCTGTTGACCAGTATCAATTGATGGTCGAAGATTTTGCAGATGCCTTACTTAACAATCGTGCGCCAAAATTTTCCCCACAAGATGCGGTTGATAATATGCGTGTTGTAGACCGCTTGCTTGCATCGGCACGCGCTCATCACGCTGAGGTATAAACCATCATGCGTAAGCAAAATAGAAGCATTTTCTCGCTTCAAACCTTGATTACACTCTCTTTGATTACAGTTGGCATTATTGTGATGGTTTTGGTTTGTTCTGTGAGTGTGAGTGTACCTTGTGTCAATAATTTCTATAATCAATTACCAGAATACCCTAATGCAACATTGGTGGATTCAACTGCCAGTAGTACCAATTATATCGGGATAGGTCGCCTACAACTGACTTATCATACAACTGATGATCTCGCAGATGTCGAATCGTGGTATTGGCGCACCGTTAATGGTGCAAAGAGCGAGGCAATCCGTGCGCGTGCTGCTAACGAAGATGCACCCCCTGTCTGGCATCATAGCTATTTAATTTCGCAACTCGATAACAGCAATATTGTCGAAATTCGCCTCAGAGCCGATTGTTTGGGGTAGCATTAGTGATTTTTATGTCAAGTATCTTCGAGAATTTTACGTTTGTAACGTCTTTGGATTGTGGTACATATTTTTACCGTTTCCAGTGTGAGTTGTTTTGCGTCCTCCGAAACAGCGTGACGATAATTTATGAAATCGGATTCTGAAAATAGATAAGGTGTGTTACAAGCAACGATAGAATCATGCGTTAAACAAGGATGATCTACTTCCTTTAAATGACTCTGGCATTCTAAAAGATGATCCCTACTTTGAATAAACCGACTAATGCGCGAATTGATTAAAAATCCAATGTATTGACCATCTATCTCGCAAACAGGTATCACAAACTTATCTTTTGGCTCAGGCTTGGTGTGTTGGCAATTTTCTACAAAGTAAATATGCCATAATTTAACAACCATCCAGTTTTCCTTATGAATTTTGCGTTGCTAAATAATCAAGTAACTCTTCACTATTTTCCAATAAATCAGCTATACGTTGTATTGGAATAATAACACTGTTATTGCCTTGTGCTTCTTCCCAAGTAGCTTCCCATGCTTCATCATGCGATATTTCTCGTAATCGCCATGTTGGATGATGATCGAACGCTGCTAGCGTTTTATCTAAGCAAATCGTGTCAGATTCACTCAAGTAATCAAGGTTAGCATCTCTATGTACTTTGATTGTTGGATAGTTACGATGAATGACCTCAAAACCCTTATCATTGGATTCAGTATCTTTGAGAATATCATAGGTATGAGTCGGTACAGGACCATCTTTCATAGCATAGTAAGTATCACCTGATATAAAACGTCCATATTGCTCAAGACTTGTTTTATCGGCTAAATACATTAATTTAACAACGCGCATAAATGTCGGTTGCTCTTGTGTTTTATTGGCTAGATAAATAATTGCCTCTAGTGCTTTCTGTAAGTCAAATTCAAATGTCAGTAAAGTATTCATCATATACCTCTGTGCATAAACACACATTTTAGAACATAAATTCTAATTTGTTTTAATTCATATGTCAAACGAATGCTACACTATATAGTGTATGTCAATTTTTGGATGCAAAGTAGTATAATTCACAAACTTGTCAGAAATGTATAATTTTTGATAACGATTGCATCCATTTCACGTTACAATATTCATATGCTTATTCGTTAATTGCCATAGGATAAACCCATGATACGCATTACACGCCCCGGCAAATACGCACTCACTGTTAATTCACCTGTGATGACCGCATCAGGTATTATGGGCTTTGCCAATGCCTATCATAATATGCTCAATATTCGTAAATTGGGCGCATACGTGACCAATCCGATCACCTATGCGCCTTGGTCACCTGCGACAGGGACGCGCGTCGTGCCGATGGATAGCGGTGTTTTGCTCCATACAGGCTTACCCAACGCAGGCTTGAGCAAAACCATCAAAGAATATAAAGCGGTCTGGCGTGATATGGAAATTCCTGTGATTGCTCATTTGGTAGCAACAACGCCTGAAGAAATCGAAAAAGCCGTGCGCCATATCGACCATGAAGAAACACTGGTGGGCATTGAACTCGGTTTGAACGATGACATCACATGGGAAGAAGCCGAACAACTGGTCTTAGCAGCAACCCGTACTGCCGAAAAACCCGTCCTCGTGCGCTTACCGATCTACGATGCCTATGAAATTGCTGGAGCAGTTGCCGATGCTGGAGCAGATGCACTCGTGATTGCTGCGCCACCACGCGGAACAGCCCGTGACCCACGTAGTGGGCGTTTAGTCAGTGGGCGCGTGTATAGCCCCATTGTGAAACCGATGGTTCTGCGGATTGTGGGTGTGTTAGCACAACGTCTTAAAGATGTGCCGATTATTGGTGCAGGTGGTATTCATTCCACACAAGATGCGCGTGATTATCTGGAAGCAGGGGCAGTTGCTGTACAAGTGGATAGCGTGACATGGGTCAAACCCAAAATGGTTGAACGTATCGCCCGTGACCTCAGTGGTAGTCTTGTTACACGCGCTACCGATGCCTTCCCTGATGAATGGAATCCTGATATGGGTGATACCGAATTTCGTCAATTATTCACTGATGAGCCAGTTGATAATGCGATTAAGCCTGATGATACCGCGCCCCAAGGCGATTGAGTCTAGCGAATACAATTACCGCGATTCGGCAAACTACAGAAAAAATATTGTTCGACATGATCGGCATTGATGAAGGCTTCAATGATAGAGCGTGAGAATACGAAATCTCGACGGAATGCGCCACCATCATGGCAAGTTAAACAATCATTACGATTTTCGATACTCGGTAGCATGGTATTCACATCAAACGATGCGAAATTCCAATCAATGACACCCACTGGTGAGGGCAATTGATCGGTTGTCCAATTGGCACGTTTTTCCATCATATGCAAATTTGGACGCATCGTCGCAGGGATCAGATGCCCAGCCCCATCACGTCGCGCAATCCCAAAAACATCTCTCTGAGCATCCCATGTTTCAATGATAATTTGTGTGCCATATGGTAGGTCTGCGCCTGCTTCAACCGCAGCAATCGCATCAGGATGAGCATAAATATGGCGTACCGTATCATCAATACGATCAACCACCAGATAGCGTATGAATGTCTCCCGATAATTATCAGGGAAAGCCATCCCAAAATCAGGCACATCCGCTATTGGTGTGATGATTTCAGGCTCAGGGCGTGTGAACATCGCATAGCCTAAAATACTGACAATAACCATAAGATATAAGAGCGGTAAATATCGCTTGAGCATAGCACCATTTCGCATCTTTTGACTTTAAAACATCATATCTAATAAATATTTCAGAGACATATCATAAAGAGGAGATGTCTCATCAAAATATCTTATAATCTGTTTTGAAATTCAATCATGATGTCAGACTCTAGTCGACATTCCGTTGGATGTCCCTATAATTGACTGTTATGACAGGTCGTAGCGACGCACAACGGTGCGTCTTGAAGTATCTTAAATAGTGTATTTAAACAGGTTCTTAGTCTTGTAAATTACTATGGTCGATAATACGGTTGATCTCTCGGCGGAAGAAACGCGCTAAAGCTGCTAATTCTGTATGATTAACAGGACCTCCATCACGCTCGCTCAGATTATATGGGCTACCAATGACAAAAATATTCTCATCATTGAAATCATTGGCGGGTCCTGTGTAATTCATGCTACCACCCACGATGATATTATCATCAATAACCATCAATTTATGATGCAGTTTGCCCAGCTTGCTTTTAAAAACAGGATCACGATCATTGGGATAATAAAATTCAATATTGGCACGTTGTAACCAGTCACGCGCTGACCATTTTTGATTACCTTGCTTGGCTTCCAGCACCCCTCGGATTGTAACGCCTGCACGGTTGACCATCACCATCGCATCATCAATTGCGGATGACCCACTAAATGTGAAAATTGCAAAATCAATACGATGCGATGCCTTCAACATTTGTTTCACCATCTCTAGCTCTGGTACATTATCAGGCGAGAATAAGATGCGAACAGGAATCCCACCGACATTGTACATTCTTGGTTTGGTACTATTGCGCGTTGCATCCCCTTGACCAAATAAGCCTCTACGAATTTGGTTGAATTCTTGGTTATAGCTGTAAGCAATGCTCTTATCATGGAAAATGACAATATGATTGAGGTTACGATGCGTCCCCGTCAGTGTAAAATTGGTTGAGCCTGTTAAGACAGCAGGTGGCGGGGCATTGTTACTGGTTGTATAATCTCGAATGATAAATTTTTGATGGAAAATATTAGGATTATAATCGGCTTTGACATCAATGCCATTACGCAGTAGTGCTGCAAAAATCTCGCGGTTGATGGCATGGGCATTATCGTTGTTTTCCATCCACTGACGCTTCATCTGATCGTCATCGGTCTCATATTCAGCATCAATCATCCGCTTGAGACTATCGCGGGCTGCTAATAAATAATCTTGTTCTAGGAACATCTGCACCGATACCCCGCGCCATTTTGCATCAAGAATGGCTTGAGCAATCGCCATACTATCGAGTTCTTGTACGGCGATTTTCAGTGTTTTTTGGGCATCATTGATGAAATTGATAATGACCGCTTCTAAGTCATCAGGTGCGCCGACTTCTTGAGGACCACAATAGGCTTCGATTGCACCCCCTGCAAAAAAACGCTTCGGTTGATTGGTTTCCAGTGTAATACGATCATCACGCTCTTCACCTGCTGCGCCTGTACTATCAAATTTGTTATCAAACATAGTGTATTTTCCTCACTTAGATCAATCTGTTTTTTTATAGCGTATGCTACCTTAATACGTGACACAATTAAGGTCAGCTATTATTTATCATCTGACCTTACGCAAGATGTTCAAATCGAGCCACTCTAGTAAAGTTTTGAGCATGAAAAGTGCTGAGTTCACCGTGCTGAGTGCTGAGAAAACCAATTTTTATTCTTACTTAGCACTCAGTACAAAAAATCTTGTTAAGTGCTTTCTTTATCCTCACTGATGTGGCTTAAAATTAATTGTGTAACATCAATTATCATGATATTCAGCTTGTCAGCCATCAGCATTTCAGTTAAAACGAATAAGACTGATATAACTGATGTGTTATTCCATTTATTCGAGCGAATGGCATGCTATTTCCCTTGATTTTCTGTGTGTCTTTGAGCCTTTGTGATGAAAATTGCTTTAAAATATCTTTTTGGGAAAATCATTCCGCAAATATCAATGAACTAAAATGTCTAAAATCGGATACAATAATTGTAAATCAAGGCATTATAGATTTGCCAGAAGCTTATCAAGGCAAAAAATATGAGTTTAACATATACAATAAGCTGGCTAGCAACGAATCAAGTCATACTTATTGCGCTTAAAGATAACGTGGATGTGGATACGGTCTCAGCTTTGACAGATGAATTGCACACAATGCTTGATGCAAGCAACCGTACAAGCATCTATATTATTGTTGATGACCGTCAAACAACAGGCTTACCGACACTGGGAGAAGTGAACCGATTGCGAAGTTCTCTACGCCATCCCAAAATAAGCTGGATTATCTCGGTTGGTAATAATATCAACCCTGTTGTGAAATTTATTTCAGCCGTGGCTGTTCGCGTTGCGAATTTGCCATTTAAACGGGTTGATAATTTTGAAGAAGCAATAACCAGCTTAAATGAGATTGATCCCAGTATTGAATGGCAAACATTACAACATTAGCCATTCTTTAAATGACATTATCCCATACAGAGGGGATATGATCGTCTGGTATAGGGTCACTAGCTTCCACTTGCATCGGCAATAATTTCTTCTCAAATAAGAAAATCATCGTAAAGCCTGTAATCATGCCCAATGCGAAAACTGCAAAGATACTTAACAAGATAATTGAAAAGTCATCGCCATAGTATGAAACACGCATACTTCTAATGATGACACCAGCAAAAACCAAACCACCAACAAAATTACTGATGATCCATAACCACGCTTGCTTAACTGCATGACGCAAAGCGATCATCTGAAAAGCTGCAAGCACAGTGATGAAGATTGGCATTGCAAATAAATAATAACTCTCATTCAAATTCATATATAAATAGGGCGATAACACCATCGCAAACAAACCCAAAACAATTGCACCGACTGCACCACCAATTGTTGACCAACGTACCCAGTTATCGGCTGCCCAGTACAGGCGATTACGCAAAATCCAGCGTTGGATGACTGCCATACAGAAGCCAATGATGCCGCCAATAATAGGGAATAACAGCAAAGGTAGCAGATCCATTAAGGCATAGGGTAGCACCATACTCAAAAGAATACTCACCATCGATAAGAATGCCATCGTTGCACCGACTGCCACAACCACAACAGGAAAAATGAAGAAACTACCAGCAATCCACCACGCGAGCGTTGAATAAGGTTTAATACGATACAAATCTTTCATCAGTTTGTGCCTTTCTGCAATGTTTACCGTTATTGGTCATCCTGATTGCGAACTTCAACATAAACAGGCGCAAGTTCAGCATTTTCATCATCCCATTCACTGATTTGATGCTGGTAGAGCCATAAAATCACAACGCCAGTAATCGCACCCAAGGCAATCGCAGCCATCAGCCATAAGATTAAACTGGCTACAGGGAGTGCCTCAATGAATGGCATCGGTTGTGTGCTGAAAAATAAGCCACTAAAGACAATAGCTGCCACCAGATTACCCAATATCCACATCCATGCCTCGTGTGCAATTGGGTCTAAAATGCGCCATTGCATGATACTAATCGGTAGAATAAATAAGGGTAATAGCATCATCCACTGGATACGCTCGGGTAAGGCTGCGCCAAATAAGACGCTAAACCCAATCACAGCAATTCCGCCGATTAAGCCACCAATGCTACTATACCGAACCCAATGGGGTGCAAAATCCCATTTCAAGAAATCACGTAATATATTTTGCTGAACTTCGCCTAAGATGTAGCCAATGCTCATGCCCGGAATTGTAAAAATCGCCACTGTAGAAATAACACGCACAATCGGCGCAAGCACAGGATATTGATCGAGTACGGAGATTAAGACTGCAATTGGCACCCATGCAATCAAGCTCGCAACACTTGCAACGAGCCAAACACCTACGGCATTTATGACCCAATGTAACAAGAACGCGTAAGGCTTAAACTTCATAGTATTCATCTGTGATTATCTTCCAACACAAACAACAGATTATTTTTTAGGCAGATCGAAAATGAAATTACCATGATCTGTACTTTATACTATACTGCACTTTTGTGACTATTCGATGAATAGAACAGTAGGGAATCGTCAGGTTGTATTTAAAGGAGTAGGATTGCATAGAAAAGAGAAAGCCCTCAAGCAAGATGCAGAAGGGCTGAATGATCTAAAATATTAGACGCTGATTGTGCCGCCTTGTGCTTGCATAAAAACAACAACTGTCATGATAGATACAATCACACCGATGATGCCTAAAGTTAACGCTAAAACTGCCATAATAGTGCGTGCGGTACTACCATCAGTGATGAGGTCTTCATTTTTAAGATTTTTACCTTCAAGACGTGCTGACATTGCACGAATTTTCAGCAACCATTCTTTTTTAAAGAGTGCAATAAATCCGTATCCTGTTAGATACAAACTAAATGCAATCATCAAGAGGAAACTGAGCATATAATGTATCTCCACCCTAAGTGAACACTGTTACACCTATTGTTAACGATTATCGTAATCACGCAAGTACCCTTGGTACTTATCTACTATCTATAATTGTCATGATTCGTTTATGATTCTTGACAATCGGCGCTGTAAGTTGTGATTCCGTTGCTTAATATTCAATTTTCATCATATTTCATAATCTCTAGTCTATATGATAATTATGCTGACACTGCATTAAGACGGATTCCCCCATGATTTATCGGGTTTTTCGTAAGATTTATCAATACTATGCTATCCTAATGTGTAGACTTGCCCGTAGTTGGATACCGCCATGTTCCCACAAAAACGTAAACGTAAAACGACATCTTCATATCGTGCGTGGATACGCATTTTATTGATTGTACTGATGGCAGCGCCTATGACATTCATCGCCTTACATCCTCATTTTGGTCAAAGTTTGCTAGCGGATGGTATCGCACTCAGTATCGGTATTTGTGCTGCGGTGTATCTTGTGCATACAGGCATATTATCGCTAATTAACCATTATCTCGGCATGAACGAGCTACCCAGCGAAGAAATAAGCTAATACAGCCATCAAGAAATTGTGAGATTTCCATCAGATTATCCTATCTCGCTTGAACTTGCTTTGATCTCCCTTGTATAATGCAAGCACACAGACACACAGAAACCCATCATAGGACACTCTTATGGCAGTAAAAACCTCTTCTGCAAAAGTTGCTGGTGAACCACGCTTTACAGAATATATTAATAATCAAGAACGCTTACCCTATTGGGCGCGCAGTACCAATCCGATTGTTCGGCGGCATTTAGGTTTATACTGGCGCACGATTCCGCCTGAATTTACGCCCTTTGTAATCATCTTCCTTGTGTGGGCAGTCTTATTGCTAATCGGGATGCTCTTTCCACCATTTTTTAGCATCACCATGATTACGTATCTGGCATCTATCATGATTATTCCGCTATCCATGCTGCTATATGGGCATGTTCTGTTGACCATCGCCATTGATTCATCGCGTGCTATGCAACAAGAATTTGCCAATAATACCTTTCAGCTACTGCAAGCAACACCGATGACACTGCCACAAATTTTATTAGGTAAAGTTGCCGCAGCCATGTGGCGACGCATGGACGATCTCGTGATGATCGCGCAACTCGCATTGGCATTTACGCCACCGATTGCCTTTACGATTTATGCCGATTTTTTCCCACGCTCAACCCATACGATTGCAGCAGCACCAATTCTGACATTGATCGCAGCATTGGTTGTCATTGCGCGGATTTTCCTTGAACCCATTATGATTGGTGTGGTATCGGTTTTCATTGGTGTGGTTGTTCCCGGTAAAGGACGCTCCATTTCAGCAGCCGTCGTGATTGGTGTTTTCTACTTTTTGCTGATTAACTTGCTTAGTCGCTTGCCATCCGTGCGCGGATTCGATAGCCCTGAAGGTGCAATTCCTGCTAATGGCACACTCGTTATCTTGACCGATTTTGTGATTCCTGTGCTTGTGCCAATCCTTGTCATTTTTGGTGTGCTAAAACTTGCCGAAATCATGTTACAGCAAGATTGATGCTCTAATTCATTCCAAAAGGTGATATATGGGTAAACGTAAAAAGAAGAAGAAAATTCGCCCATTGGCATTATGTGTCTTTCGTCGTGAGGATCAGGTTTTTGTCTCTCAAGGCTATGATGCTGTTAAAGATCACTATTTTTATCGCCCTATTGGGGGTGGTATTGAATTTGGGGAAACGGCGATTGAGGCAGTTCAACGCGAAGTGATGGAAGAAATCAACGCTGTAGTGACTGACCTCGTTTATTTAGGCACGCTCGAAAATATCTTCACCTATGAGGGTCTAGCAGGTCACGAAATTTGCTTGATTTTGGATGGGCGCTTTGCAGATGATGCCCGTAACCAAGATGATTATACGGTTATCGGCACTGATGACGATGAAATTTTATACACCGCATTCTGGAAACCGCTATCATTTTTCGTAGAGGGTCATGCACCGCTTTATCCGCAAGGCTTGCTCGATTTGTTGCTCAAAATTTCATCCTGAACTCATTTTCTCATTAATTGAAGCGCGTATAGTTATACTCTACAATGCTATCTAATAAGGATGCGTATGATACGCTCAACCCGTTATATTGATGAACTCATCCATGATTTGTCACACGTTAGCTTTAATACCCCTGATGTTTACAACCAATATGCGCCTCATAATCACGATAATGCCTTACGCTGTCACAATCTAAAACTCTACCTTAATGAAATTCTAAAACGCCAACCCAAATATATGCTCGTGATGGAAGCCCCCGGTTATCGTGGATGCCGCCTGACAGGCATTCCTGTGACCAGCCGTAAAATTTTGCTCGAAGGGGCGATGAAGTTAGACCTATTTGGTAAAGAACAAGGCTATCAATTAACACAAGATGCAGGCTTTGAAAATGTCTACGGTGAACAAAGTGCCACCATCGTTTGGACGGCTTTACAAGATTTAGGGATTACACCCCTGATCTGGAACACGTTTCCCTTTCATCCGCGCAAAGGCGATGACCAGTGCAGTAACCGAACACCGCGTGCCGAAGAGAAGAATATCGGCGCACGATTTTTGAATCAAATCGCTGATTATTTCAAACCAGAAGTTATTATCGCGGTTGGTAATATTGCCCATGATACCTTGCTGCGCTCAGAGATCAATTGCCTCAAAGTGCGCCATCCTGCCCAAGGTGGCAAAAATGATTTTGTCGAGGGTATTAACCAAATTATGAATCCTACAAGTTCATAAGGTTGTATGCTTACGCACACATTACCCTTAGCCTATTGCGCCTCGTAAGTGTCTCGCTTATGCTTAGATTATACTGAACAGATAAGCGAAGCGAAGCCATGATGCAAAAGAGAAAAAAACAACCACGCTTAATATCACCCTATATTTTGTTTGTCATCGTCATCACCCTTATTGGACTTGTTGGTATTTCAGCAGGATTTTTCTATTTATCGAATGCTGTCGCGTTTGCAACAAATCCCAATTTAGAACCCACCACGGTGATGTCACAACTCAACCCTGATGTCACCCAAATTCCTGCAAACGTGAATGCTATTACGCCTGATAACACGCCTACAAGTGAGACATTCCAAGTCTTACTGCGTGATCTCAATGCGACACGGGCAGAGGCTGGTTTAGCACCTCTCAGCTTTAATCCGTCATTGAATTTAGCGGCTGCCGAACAAGCAACCTATACAGCGAACACATACAATCTCGTTCATGAAGATGCCAACGGTACATTGGTGGATGCGCGTGTCGATGCACTTGGATACGCATGGGCAAGTGTTGGGGAAAATCTAGCATCGAATTGGACAATTGATGGCTCAGAGACATTTCTACAATGGCAAAATTCACCACCGCATAATGCCAATATGATGAATCCCAATTTTACCGAAATCGGACTCGCCTACCATGTTACACCGATTGGGCAGGTCTATCATGTGATGGTCTTAGCACGTCCGCGAGCATAACCTAGACAACACCATGAGAATCGTTACAATCAAGCACTTATAAATCTAAGCACTGAATTGGGATGCCGATGCGTTATCCAAGCTATAGCGAACTGATCTTCATCAATGGCTTATTGCTTGATGATACTGCCTTGCAAACAGGTAAGAAAAAAGTCCGTGATATTGACCTGCTCCTTGCAGCAACCGAACGCCCTAAAGCCAGTGCTTTCGGTGCCGATGCCTATCCCACGCTCAAAGAAAAAGCGGCTGTTTTACTACACTCCATCACCCGTAATCATCCCTTCACAGATGGCAATAAGCGCACAGGTACAGTCGGTGCTTTATTCATGTTACGGATTAATGGACAACAAATTAATTGGCATCAACAATCGGCGGTTGATCGGATTGTCAATGTTGCGGAGGGACGGACTGATTATATTGAATTTTCAAATTGGCTAGTCACGATTCCATCCGATACTTTACTAGACCCTGATACTGAGCAAGATACGCGCTTGATACAACAATTGCTTGTTGAACAGAAATGGTTACTGGATGAACTCGCAGACCGATAAAGACCGTTATCCTTTACGGATACTATCTGCAATTGATTTGCACAATATCAACGAAGAAGTGACCAATCGTCCGTCAATGGTGCGCGATCATCAAGTGTTGCAATCGGCGGTGCGTCGTCCCTATATTATCTTATTTGGGCAAGATCAATTCCCAACCTTGCTCGATAAAGCAGCAGCCACGATGTATTCGATTGCAGCCCATCATGTGTTTATTGACGGCAACAAGCGTACCGCAGCGCGTGCGACGGAAGTATTCCTCTTGGCGAATGGCTTACGTCCCACATGGTCAACTGAAGAAATTACACCATTTGTATTAGAAATTGCACGCGGTAATATCGAGATTGACGCAATCGTAATCTGGTTACAAGCACGAGTAGAGGTATTAGTCGATGAGTCATAGTGACGCAGTACAACAATTTTGGAGCGATTATCGTGCTACCTTAGCCGATAATCATCCACACCATCAAGCGGTGTATAGTGCGTGGATGTTTGGTGATAGCCCTGCACTGGGTGATGAACTAGCAGCTTTAGTGTTATCAGGCAAAAAGACCGCCACTGCATCCGCCATTTGGAGTTACGAGGATGGTGATGATCCCGAACCGTATACAGGCGAACTGAGCGTGATTCTTAATGGTGCAGATGAGCCTGTGTGTATCATTGAAACCCTCGAATTGACTGTGAAATCTTTCGATGACGTTGATGAACAATTTGCCTACGATGAAGGCGAGGGAGATCGTTCCTTAGCTTATTGGCGTGATGCCCATGAACGCTTCTTCAAACGCGAATTTGCTCAAGAGGGCAAGCGCACCTTTTCTTATCAGATGCCCGTTTTATGTGAACGATTCAAAGTCATCTATAAGACGTAGTAACATAGTTCTTCTGATTTATCAGCGAGCCTTATGAGTCATCCAATAAATTGGACGGCTCTAAAAAGTTCGATAAATCGAACAAAAAATTTAAGCTATTCAGGCGGACATTATATGTTTCTCTGTGCATTTGTGGTGAAAAATGCTTAAAATATGCTTTCTGACTATTGTAACCTTGGATAAAGTTTTAAAATTATAATACATACTTTCGCGCACGCGCCATTGCGCGTCCCTACAAATTCAAGGTGTTGTAGGGACATCCAACGGGATGTCTGCCGAAAATTGTACGATCTATTTCCAATTATTTATCAAAACTTACTTATATATTATTTTACATATGACATATATTTTTAACGCTACTTATTAGGAAGCCCAAGCGATGTCCCTATCCTTAACATTAGCAGCAGAAAACGATTTATCCGCAATGCACGGGATTCTCAGCATCTGTGGTGAGCATATGTTCCGCAAATACAAGATGTCCCATTGGTATCCGTTTCGTGATTTTGCAGCCTACCAAAAAGAAGTTGAGCAAGCAGATGTCTACGCCGTGTACGATGAAGGTTTTCTTGTAGGAACATTCTACGTGACACCGCACATGCGCCCTTGGTATGCCGATGTCACATGGCATAATGCCGATCATCGCGCTTTATATCTGGGTGGATTAGGCATCTTGCCGATCACACAAGGTTGGGGAACAGGTACATGGGTCATGAGCCAAGTGGATGCCTTAACGATGGCAGGCAATTATAATGCCTTGCGCTTCGATGGCGTAGCATCCAATGAAGGCTTAGTCAAATACTATGATAAATTGGGCTATACACAACGCGGATTATTGGCAACGCCTCGCGGTAGCGAAGTCATGGTCTATGAGCGCCTTTTCGAGAATCCTGCTTAACTTGGATAATGCTTTAAGGATGCTCCTTATCCCAGATGAATAAGATTTTCACTATATTTGAAAGATGAAATGGCATGATTAACTAGGCAATTTTGAGATCATTTACAATCTCTTGGAACAAGTCTTCAATTGTGATGCCTAATGCCTTATTACATGCTTCTTGCCATTTTAATTCACCAATCTCTTGCTGAATATTATAATAGAGCGGTTGTAGAAAATATCGATTACTGAGATCGTCTGTAACTCCGTGATGAAAGGTAATGGCTGCGATTGGAATACAATCATCTAACGCCTTGCTATGCCACAGGTATCGAACATAGGCGACGATACATAACCAAACAGAAACGGATGGTTTTTTATGTGCTTCGATAGCTTGCAAAACATGGGACTTGGCTAACTCACTATGTCCCTGCAATAGGTAGAGTAGCGCAAGATAACTATGGAATTGTTCAATTTGCATGTAATCATTAATCGTCTGCGCGATTGATAAACCTCTTTCCATGAGTGTTTGTGCGTTTTCGTAATCCATCACCACTATCTGCAATAAACTTTCCACACCAAGGGTATAGGATAAGCGACGTTGTTCGCCTAATTCTTCACAAATAATACGACTTTCAGCAAGGTATTCTCTCGCACGCTCTAATTCCTCTTCTGCTATATCCCAACTCGCAAGCACAGATAGACGTCTTGCTATACCTGCTTTATCGCCAATTTTTTGCTTTAGACTCAAACTTTCTTTACATAGTTCTCTGGCACGCTTTGTATCTCCCAAATGGTGATATACAATTGCCATATTATAGATTATTCGTGAAATGCCTTGTAAATCGCCAAGTTCTTCATAGATGGCGAGTCCTTTTTGATGGTGTTCAAGCACTATCGTAGAATCTTCACCCATGTCGGCAAGTAAGGTGCCGATTGTAGTATGACAAGCTGCAATGGTAATCTGGTTTCCAGATTTTTGAGCAAATTCAAGAGCTTTTTTAAGATGTTCTAGCAACTCTTCAATCGGTTTCTTATGTTGGTATACTAAGGTCAAAATACGATAACTATTTGCCAAAACATCGAAAGAATGCAATTCTTCCGCAAGTGTAATTGCTTGTAGGAGATTGCTCTCAGCCTTATCCATCTCTCCCATACGATAATAATCGAAACCCAAAAACATAGGAAATCTAGGATTATCAGGTGCATCAATAACTGCTTGTTCTATATAGTGGATTGCTTCTCTTATTTGCGCGCGAGCACTCCAAAAAACGCTTAGGTTATCGATCAAATCTAAGTAAGATTGAAGATCAGTCCCAGAAAATTTTCTATCTAAAGCCGCACGGAAATTATCTTGCTCTTCTTCAAAGGCGTTAAGAGCATCTAAATAGCCCCCACTATATAACTTTTCTTTTTGAACGAGAGCATAATCTAGGATTGCCGCTAAATGACTTGATCTTGCATCATCTAGCATTTTGTGTGTTTCTAGTTTTTCAAGCGCATATTGTTTCAAAAGCGGATGAATATTATAGCGTTTACCGTCCACATGATGTATTAATGAGCGATGCAAAAGCGATTGAAAGATACGTACTGATACCCCTGTAACGTTTTGAAAAATCTCACGACTGAATCCGCCACGAAAGACCGATGTATACATAAAGGCTTTTCGTTCATCATCATTGAGTTTTTTCCATGTGGGTTCAATCACCGCATGAATACTACGTTGACGCTCAGGCATATCACCCATTTCAGCACTTAGAAAGTCAAGATTTGCTTGAATTTCTTCAGCAATTTCAGCAATAGATAACGTGTCTATCCATGTTGCTGCTAAGACCATCCCGAGCGGTAATCCGCCAACCGCATCCACAATGTGTTGTAAATCATCATAATCATCTTCTGTAATCTTGAGGGTAGGTTCTCTTAGGAGTGCAATCTCAATAAAGAGTTG
Source organism: Phototrophicaceae bacterium (assembly GCA_049680565.1). Lineage (GTDB taxonomy): Bacteria > Chloroflexota > Anaerolineae > Aggregatilineales > Phototrophicaceae > JAUZRW01. The sequence goes on along the minus strand of JBAUIA010000124.1, from coordinate 10,331 downwards.
CTTACCATCGTCAAGGATAGGCTCTAATTGATAAGAGGTTTCTACACGTAAGTTTAGTTTTTCTCGGCTAGTTGTAATGATTTTTACGCGTGGCGCGATGTCTAAAATATCTGTTAATAGACGTGCACCTGACAAAACATGCTCAAAATTATCGAAAATGAGCAATAATTCTTTTTCACGGCAGTAATCGAATAAAGTTTCTTGGACTGTTTGTGACTCTACAATATTTAACCCTAGACTCGATAGTAAAAATTCTGCAATGTCTGCATGGTTTTGAATCGAAGTAAGGTCAATAAAGACGACACCGTGTTCATAATTTCCATTAATTAAATGACCTAATTCCAAAGATAAACGAGATTTCCCCATCCCACCTGTAGCAATGATAGATAGGAGACGAATATCTGGATTGTGTAATAAATCCGATAGGTCTTTTAAATCGTTATCACGCCCAATAAAAGGACCTGTTGTCGTTGGAAGTTTGTGGCGGATTGCCTTGGCATTTTCTGTTTGCGTATTGCCAATTAAACCCATTTCACGCGCAAGTGCGATTGCCTCGGTACGCCGACTTGTACCTAATTTGCTATAAATTTGTTTGTTGTACCAGCGAACAGTCTCTTTAGTAATGTATAGCTGGTCAGCTATTTCTTTATTGGATAAACCCTCTGCCATTAAATTAATAACTTCGAGTTCACGCTCTTTAAATTCATCTAATGGTGCGGATAATTTATCGTTCATATCAGGCTTTATAGAATTGAATGACATATTAATTGAATTATAAGGGTTTTTGGAAAATTAGCGATTTTTTTAATGACTACCTCTACAGGGGGGGACAGAGGGTGTGCATAAATTATATCCTGTAAATAGATAACAAATTCGGATTATTTACAGGAGATAATATCATGTTGTTACTTATCACATTCATTACAATTTGGGCGCTTTCACCCGGACCTATCGCAGTTATGACACTTCACGAATCAAGAAAAAATGGTTTTATGGCAGGGATGGCTTTCGTGAGTGGCGCAACGGTTACTTCTGCATTAATGGTTTTGGCAGGCTTGCTGATTCATACAATTGGTTTCTCTGCAATTCTTGATTCTGAGGGTATGGTTATTATCGAACGTGTTGGCGCAATTGGCATCATTTTAATGGGCGTATATTCTGCTTATAAGAGTTTGCAAGTTACAAATAAATCCATAGAAACAGAAGATGTCCAAGTTTCCGCGAACAATCGTATTCGCTTCGTTCAAGGGATGGTAATTTTTGCAACATATATTCCACAAGCGCTCTTATACTACAATATGATTGTGCCACAATCTGTAGAACCAGAAGCAGTTGTTACTTCAATTATTTTACTTGGTAGCTTGAAAGTTCTCATGATTTTTGGATGGCATGCAGCCATAGCCTTCATGGCAACAAAGACTCAAAACTGGACAAGTAACAATCGTTTTGGCAAAGTCCTAGAAGTTTCAACGGCTGGTTTAATCATGCTGCTTGGCATCAATATCCTAATCTAAAAACTAAGAAACAACTTTTTATCTCTCCTGCAAAGCCCCTAATATTGGGGCTTTTGTTGTATCAATATGTGTTTCTAATTTCCAATAACCTTTGCCAACACCGCACAAAAACGATCAATTTCGTCCTCAGTATTGTAATAATGCACAGATGCGCGCACAAGATCGTCCAGATTGCGTGCGCCAAAATCTAGTACCGCATACGTACTGGGGCTGACACTGGTATTGATTTGATGCTCGCGCAATTGCTCACTGATATAGATTGATGGGTGTCCTACAACATCAAAGGTGACAATCCCACATTTTTTCTTGCCCATATCACGCACCGTCACACCTTCAATCTGGGATAATTGCTCGCGGAATCGTGATGCAAGCAGCGTCACACGCGCTTCGATAGTATCTAATCCAATACTGAGTGCATAATCCACCGCCACACCCAATCCGATTTTGGCAGCAATATTGGCTTCCCAATTTTCAAATCGGCGTGCATCTGGCTTGAGTTCATAGCTATCCTTTGTGAGCCATTGCGCCGAATGTAAATCCAACACAGGGGGTTCTAAATCTGGAATGACATCACGCGCCACATATAGAAAACCAATACCACGCGGACCGCGTAAATATTTACGTCCTGTCGCTGATAACATATGACACCCGATGGCTTGTACATCAATCGGCATCTGCCCAACACTTTGGCAGGCATCCAGCAAATAAAGTGCGCCATAGTCATTTGCAATTTTGCCAATATCACTAGCAGGTTGCACCAAGCCTCCTTGGCTCGGCACATGCGAGATAGCAATCAAACGGACACGCTCATCCATCATCGTGCGTAACGCATCCACATCCAGTTGACCATCGTCATCGTTGGGTACAACCTCAATTGAAATATCAACCCGTTTCTTGACTTGCAAAAAGGCAATATAATTGCTGGCATATTCCGCAACCGATGTCAGGATGCGATCCCCATCTTGGAAAGGGATGCCGTAAAATGCCATTGTCCATGCGCGTGTTGCATTTTCAACAATCGCAATCTCATCAGGATGAGCATTGAGCAAGCTAGCGATTGCTGCGTATGTTTGTTTTTGTTCGGCTTGCCTTGCATTGGATGCTTCATAGCCACCGATAGTTGCTTCGAGCAGGATATGATTTTGCATGGCATCCACCACAGCTTGTGGCATCAAGCCTGCGCCTGCATTATTGAAATGTAAAACATGCTTTATACCCAGTGTTTCAGAGCGATAATGTGCAATATTGAGCATCGACTGACCTTTGTATATAAAAGTGTGGATAATGCCGAATAGAATGAGTAGTGAAGAGACTACAATATCTCCTAGTTTAACCCATCTATCGTGCTTGCAACACATCTTAGAGTTCTGTATCTGTCCTAAATTAGCAAAATTATAAGCGTCAATTGGCGTATCGTTTAGAAGTCGTCAGGATATTTGTAAACCTGTTTACGCTTGAAAGCACAAATGCACGTTATAATAGAGAATAATAATCAAAATCAACAATATTCTAAGCAATTGAAGAAAGGATAGGCGCGCGTGGTGGAAGAAAACTTAGTCGGCAAAAAATTAGGCGACTATATTCTACGCGAGAAATTGACAAGTGGGGGTATGGCGCATATTTATTTGGGAGATGATGAAAAACTCCAAAGACGCGCCGCCATCAAAATCCTGACTTCTGACCTTGCAGGCAATGATGAGATCCTCCGTGAACGGTTCGAGCGCGAGGCACGGGCGGTTGCACGGTTGGAACATGATAGCATTGTTCCCATTTATCAATTTGGAGAAGAAGGCAATCTCTATTTCATTGCGATGCGGTATATCGAAGGCAATGATCTCGCGGATGAAATGAAAACCTATAAACAACGGGAAGAAAAAATGCCCGTCACTCGGATGCTGAGTATCATGGAGCAAGTGGCATCTGCCCTTGACCATGCTCATAAGCGTGGCATCATTCACCGTGATGTAAAACCATCGAATGTCTTGCTGCTCAAAGATACAGAAGAAAAAGGTGATAAAGCAGTCCTCACAGATTTTGGCTTGGTCTTATGGGAAGATGTTGATAAGACACTCGGTACAGCATTTGGTACACCACGCTATATCTCGCCAGAGCAAGCTACCGATTCGCAAAGTGCGCTACCACAAAGTGATATTTATTCATTAGCGGTGATTGTCTATGAAATTTTAACAGGGGAAGTGCTATTCAAAGGCAACACGCCGATGGAAGTTGCACTCAGCCATATTACCGAACCCCCCAAACCGCCACGCGCACATAATCCTGATATTCCAGCCGAAGCGCAACGTGAAATTTTAAAAGCCTTGCAAAAAGATTCTAGCAAACGGCATACCAGTGCAACACGCTTCATTGATGCGCTCAAAGAAGCCTATAATATGCAAGATACAGGTACAAAACCACCATCGGCGCGTCCTCAAAAAAGTGAAAATACATCGGCAACCAAGCCACTACGGGATGATGCAACAACACCAGTGAATGTCTGGAAAGAATTTGAGAAATCAGCCGATGCGCCACCTGAAAAAATTCAAGCGAGTATCCCTAAAGTAACCCCTGCAACAGTTGTGCAACCCTTATCTAAGCGCAATGATGCCATCAAAGAAACTGCATCAGAAGGCAAGTTACCGATAGCTGTATTGGGTGGTGGCTTAATTGTGATTGTGGGTATTATTGCAGCAATCTATTTTGCATTGAGTGGAAACACAGGGGGCTTACTAACGGATAATGCCAATATGGAAATTCGCTACAACGAAGACTTCTTTGCCATTGCCAATACCAGCGAAAATGCAACTCTCGATATTAGTGCATTGATTGTTATTGGTGATTCAGGGACGACAGGGGGTAATTTTGGAACACAACTCGCACCAAGCGACTGTCGTTTTGTAAGACGCAGTAGCGCACAAGATAGTAATATTCCTGATGCTTGGAATTGTGACGGTACAGCGATTCGTGTGGAATCCAGTGATGATCTGTACTGGCGTGCAGAAGATGCAACTGATGAATCATTCACTGTCGAAAATGGCAATAGCCTCGTCCAAACCTGTGATACCGCAGGACGGGCTGTCGGCAATGCCGGTGAAAGCACCTGTAGCATTGCATGGCCCACGTATACCACCAATGAAGAGTAAATTACGACCATGTTTAGGTATCCATAATGTCGCCGCCTGTTTCTGCTTTTTAGAGTAGAGACAGGTAAGGTGATGATTGGGTAGGCAATCGTATGGCATTGCGCGTGCATATTGCTCATTTGATACTAAAATCAAACGGTATTCGGTGCATATTCACAAAGTAGAGTATATTTAACGCATTACTTATGTTGGGAAGGTTAGATAGATGCTCAATATTATTTTGAGTTTAGGCGCAATTCTTATTTCAGTGTATTTACTTGCTATTATCACAGAAGAATTTTTCATCATCAGCTTGGATGAAATTTCAAAACGCTTTAAGTTGCCATCGGACGTTGCGGGCGCATCCCTCATGGCAATGGGCTCATCTGCTCCCGAGCTATTCATTGCCTTAATTGCTTTGTATCGTGGTGGTATTCATAGTGATGTGGGTATTGGTACAATTGTTGGTTCGGCTGTATTTAATGTGTTGGTGATTACAGGGGTATCTGCCATCGTCGCCAAGGAACTGGTCATTAAAGCAGGGGCTGTCGAACGCGATATTTTTGTGTATCTCGGTAGCGTTGGTATTTTGCTATGGGTCTTCATTGATGGCGAAATTGTGATGTGGGAAGCGATTTTGATGCTAGTTGCTTACATCGGTTATTTGGTTTTGCTATGGATATGGAGTCGCAGTAATCCTGAAGATGCTGCCGAAGAAACGATTGGTGGGGGACATACTAAGGTCGAAGAAGCAAAAGGCTTTTTTGGCAAATTATCTCATGCTCTGACGCGCGTATTTTCGATTGTGATGCCTAATCCTGAGAAAAATTATGTTTGGGTGATGATTGCCTCAATTGGTTTTATCATTGGCTTGAGTTATGTTTTAGTCGAAAGTGCTGTGATTTTATCGACAGAAATCGGCATACCGCCTCTGATTGTTTCATTAACACTACTCGCAGCAGGCACATCCGCCCCTGATCTGATTGCCTCAATGGATGTGGCACGCGATGGACGCGGTACGATGGCAGTTAGCAATGCGGTTGGCTCAAATGTCTTTGATGTGCTATTTGGTCTTGGTTTGCCTTGGTTAATTACCTTATTCTTTGTCGATGTCGTTGTTGTTGGCACAGAAGGCTTAACTGAATCCATCATTCTACTGATTGTCACTGTTGTGATCTTGTATATTTTCCTGTACACACGCCGAACACTCACACGCGCGGAAGGCATTATCTTGCTCTTAGTCTATGCTGCTTACGTCATTTATGCGATTTATAGCAACAGTGCGCCTGTTATCCCTGTTGCATAGTTATAAGCAATAGTTGGAGGGGACATGATCTATCGTGTTCCCTTGATTTGTTTCATTCCCCATTTCCCACAATCACCTGCGTAATTGTCGCCAATTGATCGCTATCATCAGGCAACACAGCTAAACGGGTATTATCACGCCAATCATAAACTGTGATACGCACGTCATATATGCCAGCAGGGGTATCACTTGGTATCATCAATTGACGGGTATCAGGTGTCCAAATACCGACAGGTAACACTTGGGCATCCATCCGACCATTATCAAAATTACCGTCGGCTTGAGCAATGAGTCTAGCATCGCCCCAAAGTTGCACACTTGCACTATAGTTAAAATCAGGTGTGCGTACCGCTTGCCACCATAGATCAATCGTGAGTGGGTTTCCTGCTTGCGCTGTGAGTGTGTCATTGGTGTAACCGACTGCTATTTGTTCATCGAATGTTGCTGTAGGGGCATCAGGCACACGTTGATAAAATTCCGCAACAACGGGTAAACGCACCAATCGACGTGTCATCATCATGTTATCAGGAATTTGTGCAATGGCTTCAAAACGCACCGCTTGACCACTATCAATTAACCAGATGCGATCACTATAAACAGGCTCGGCAACCCAGTCATCCATCGGCAATAAAGTCACGCGCGTATCCAGAAAACGCCGTAAATAATAATCTGTGCTATACGGCTCACCTCGAATAACAAAGGTATCGCTCGGACGCGCACTATCCGCTAACACATCCATAATGCCACGCCAATCGGCTGTTCCGGGATAAAAATCTTCATAGGCGAGTAATCCCCATCCGATAAAGGCAATCATAAAAGCGCTAATCACAACTTTACTGATGGAATTACGCCATAGATGAATCAACCCGATACTGTAAAAGACAGCGACTAAGGGCAAGGTATACAACATATTGCGCCCGATATACCACTGAAATAAGGTTTGGTTGATGATGATAATTGGGATGAATGTGCCAACAATAGCTAATAGCGCCAAGAGTGTAAATGACCCCCGTTTTTGTTGCCATAATGCCCATAAACCAGCTACTAAAAATCCGATGCCAAAAAGCGCATTTGCATTGGTGATGCGCCCGATATAATTAATCGGAATATCGCTCAACTTATTGGCAGCATAATAAACGCCTGTGCCGAGATCACCGTTGAGTTGCGCCCATATAGATGGCAACCAAGGCATATATAAGATGCCACTCCCGATAAAAGCAAGCACAATCTGCCAACTTTTCCCGCGTATCGGCTGCCGAGTCAGCAAGGCGTGTAGCGCTATTGTCATTGCTGTGAATGCGCCAAAATAATGGGTATAGAGCAACGCAGCTTGGACAATCATAATGGCAAGGATTAGGCGCGTGTTCGGACGGGCTTGCCAGCGCCAATAGAGCCAATAAATCAGTGCGGATAAACTATAAAATAAGGTGTAATGGCGTGCGAGGCGTGTGAGATACAGCAAGTAAATCGAGCCTGTGACAATTAAGGCTGCTAAGATGCCAACTCGGTTATCTTGGCTGATGTCACGCCCTAAACAGAAGGTCAGCGCCACACCAATCAGTGTCACTAGACCCCCCATCCAACGTAGGGCATATTCTGTATCGCTGATGAACGGCTTCATTACATAGGCAAGGTAAAAATAGAGAGGTGGATGCACACCGCGATGAGTTGCAAAATCCCAAACATCGCTCACACCATCGCCGATAGCAATTGCCATCCAGCTTTCATCTTCCCAAAAGCTGACCGTATTCAAGTCATACAGATAAAAAGCGCTCGCTAACAATAAGATACCAACCATTGCTGCTAAGGCTTTCCGCGTGGTGTGTGTCATCATGTGCCATCCTCTATTTAGAGGAGGCAGTATACAAAAGAATTCCCCTATGAGCTACTGAAAATGATCGTTAATAGCTGATGACAGGCGCTTGATGGCTATACGCTGATGCAGTAATTTCATGCACAATAAAATCTGCCATATCAGCATACGAAATAGTTGTGCCTGCATTTTTGCCAAGATAACCCACACGATAAGTTTGCGTATGCTCGCCCACAACCATACGCGGTGCGCGTGGAATCGTCCAATCTAAACCGCTCTCCATGATATAGCGCACCATCTGTTCACTATCCTCTAACACATGCCCTGATAAAGTTTTCAGTGCGAAACGAATAATATGCTCTAAAATACCGGGATTATCATGACCCTCAATCCAGACGCCTGCGCCACTCATCACAATCAAACGGGTGACACCCGTCGCTTGCATCGCTCCAACAATATGCGCCATAGATTTTGAGAGTAAATCAGATGATTTTTCTCCGCCACGTCTATGTCCTAATGTGCTGATGACGACATCTGTATCGGCTTGGATTGCCTTTGCAATATCAACCGCATTCAAGGCATCTCCTTGAACAATTGTCAAATTGGGATGGTCAGCCATCGGAACATGAGATGGCGTGCGTGCAAATGCAGTTACCTGATGTCCTGCTGCTAAGGCTTGTTGCACTGTCGGTTGACCTGTAGCACCTGTTGCCCCAAAAATTGTGATTTTCATAATGAGGATATTGCTCCTTGTGCTTGTCGCATAACATTTAAGATTGTTTGGGGTGATTGTGCGCCTGAAAATGTGAACTGATTGTTGAACACAAATAAGGGGACACCTGTGATACCCACTTGTTGGGCTTGTGTAAGTTGTGTTTCCACTAATTGCTGATAAACACCATCGACTAATTGTTGATAGATCGTTGACCGCTCTAAGCCTAGCTCGTGGGCAATATCAGCTAATACCACAAGAGCACCAATATTGCGTCCATCTTCAAAATAGGCTGTATAGAGGGCATCAATCAAGGCAGTTTGTTTGTCTTCATCAACCATAGCAATTAAGCGATGGGCATCAAAGGTATTTGGAGCATATTGAATCATCTCAAAATTAAATGTTAAGCCAATTGATGCACCTATCGTTCGAGGTGCTGCAAAAAATTGTTCTAACGGCACGCGATGATTACCTTTGGCGAGCATATAGGTTTTGAAATCTACACCCTCTTTTGGAATCGCGGCATTCAGTAAAAATGGATGGTAGGAAACATTAACAGGGGAGTCCCATTGTGATAAGGCTTCTTGTAGATGGGCTTTGCCAATACGACACCAAGGGCAAGCAATGTCATGGAATACATCAATATTCATTAAGGATTAAACTTTCATTTAACAATACATCTCCTTTAGGGTAAGTGTTTGATTGGAGCAAAACAAGTAGGCACATTCTTGTGCTATAGTTACACAAATGATACTAATGGGATTATATAGCTCATGACTGCTAGCAAAAAAACAGCTTGTTCACCTGTGGAAATTACGCTTGATGTTGTTGGTGGCAAATGGAAACCACTCATTATCTATTTCTTGTTGCGCCAAGATATTATGCGCTTTAATGAGATTCAACGGGCTATCCCTGCTGCCACACGCCGTATGATTACCAAACATCTGCGCGAACTTGAAGAACATGGTATCGTTCATCGTGAAGTTTATGCCGAAGTCCCACCGCGCGTTGAATATTCTTTAACACCACTTGGGCATACCTTAACACCTGTGTTGAATGCCATCAGCGCTTGGGGCTTAGAGTACATCGCACAAGACCCCAACATCGAATTGCGAACACCCGATGATATGTCGGCACAATCAATGGATATAGATAGTTATTGAACGTCTGGGAATCGTCCTATAGCATCAGAGTATTTACTAGGAGGATTACCCAATGTCACAACTTACAATTCGACCAGCTACCTTAGATGACCTTGATACGATCATTCATCACCGCCACCAGATGTTTGCAGATATGGGCGCAGGAACACCTGAATCACGCGCTCAGATGGATGAGCAAGGACGCGGTTGGCTAGATCGTATGATGTCGCAAGACCTCTATTTAGGATGGTTCGCCTGTGATGCGGAAAACGTTGTTGCAGGGGTCGGATTATGGTTGATGGATTGGGTGCCTGCGGTTGATGGCTTTGGCGGATACTTGCCCTATCTCTTGAATGTCTACACAGAACCTGATTATCGTCGGCGTGGGTTAGCACGCCAATTACTCACCACCTCACTCGATTATTGTAAAGCGCATCATTATCCGCGTGTACGCCTCCATGCCAGTATCTATGGTCGCCCACTGTATCAAGATTTAGGCTTTCTTGCCACCAATGAAATGCAACTGACGCTATAGAATATGTTGTATACGCTGTATGTGAAATAGACGCTATTTTTCCTTGATTTTCTCCGTGTCTCCTGTAGAGTCTGGAAAATACTTAAAAATAAATATAGCTATCAATAGAATAGAAGATGTGTAGGGGCGTTGCTCTGTCTGCGCCCGCCCAGTGGGAGGACATAAAGTCCATCCCCTACACTCTATAAAA
>JBAUIA010000123.1:0-3392 GCA_049680565.1 Phototrophicaceae bacterium | reverse complement strand
TGCGGCGCTTCATGCGCTCAAAACGTTTTATAGACATAATGTCCATGACTGAACAAGTTGACAGATATTCATCCTTTTTTCTATCATAAGTCATAGATTAAGGCAAATAGGAGCAAACGAATGGCAGTCCGAGAAATGCACTACGATACACAAGCAAATCACAGCAAAACACAACAACTTAACATCCAAAATACAAATATTTTCGTGCATGAAAGCGGAGAAGGTATGCCCGTTCTCTTTTTGCACGGCTCGCCGGATACCCATGATATGTGGTTGCCCGCCATTGAACACATCGGGGATGGCGTTCGGAGCATCGCAATTGATTTACCCGGTTTCGGTCAATCAACCATGCCGGATGATTTTTCCCTCTCACTGGATAACATGGCAGATTTTATATGTGAACTCGTCACCTCATTGAACATTGAAGACCCTGTTACGCTGGTCACAAGCGATTTCGGCGGACACTATGGCTTAGCTTTCACGACTAAATATCCGACGATGGTGTGCGGAGTTGCTATCTCAAATACCAATTTTTTCCGCGATTATCAGTGGCACTTTTTCGCGAAACTGTATCGTGTGCCTTTTATCGGTGAATTACTGGTGGCGAGTGCTTCACGAGATATGATGAAGAAAACTCTCAAGGGTGTCTCTCCTGCCCTGCCCGATAGCTACATTGATAGTTCCTATGATAGTGGCTTCGGCTCATCCTCAGTTCGTAAAACCATTCTGCGTATGTATCGTGAAAGGAGTTCAAAAGATTTTGTCAAGTGGGACGATAAATTGCAGAATATCCTTCAAGAAAAACCAGCCATCGTACTCTGGGGCGATAAAGACCCCTTCATCACCTCGGATTATGCTGAACGCTGGGGTAAGGCAGAGGTTCATCATTTTAAGGAGTATAGTCACTGGCTCCCACTCGAAGCTCCAGAAGCATATGCAGAGGTATTAGGTCGCTGGATAGAGTCATTGTAAAGTTGTAGAGATAAAAAGGGCATATCGCTGGATATGCTCTCTCAGTATTCTGGACGAATTTTCATGTATAATAAAGATAGAAAGTGAAAATGATACAGGATTGGTTTCTATGGTGCAATATTGAGACCACTAAAAACCAGGGGCAAAACTTTTTACAAGTAAAATCAACTTAGTAGCATAAGCAGTTTTATTTGCTTTTCAGGCTTTATGGAAAGCGAAATTTATGACCTAGCCCCACTTTGTGTTGGTCTCCTGTAACGCTGAATTTCGATCATAATGACGAGTTAATTGATGTTGATTGGTTCGCGCAACACTTCGATATGTCACCAAATATGTTGCCGAATGGTTATCAAGGGATTTATGATAATGGCAATGCGGAATACAGCCTTAATGTTATGTTCGATAACGACCCAACGACATTCTACGCTATCTTGACTGTACACTTCGACTGGAATCCTGATTGCGTCTGGTTGATTCGCTGGGATGGTTGTCAACAATAAGCTTAGTAACTGTGCATAAATTACTGTTTATAATTGTAGACATATATCAGGAGGAAAGCATGTCACACACACAGCGTAAATGGCTTCTATACTTAATTGCATTAACAAGTATAGGAGCTATCATTTTTAACCTGTTTCAGATCATTATAATCTTATCTGGTGGGTATAATCGTAATCCGAACATCGAGTCAGAGCTTTTGCAAACATTGGATGCGATTGGCTTAACAGTTTTGTGGTTTGTGATTTCAAGCGTGATTCTCTTCATCACAATACGTACTTTGCGTCGGTAATTGTAGCCTGAACCGAGGGGATGCATACTACTCCTGTCGGGTGGGTGCATTTCAACATGCGCCCCGCGACGGTTCGCAATTACCTCAGCGATGTTCAACAATTTATGGTATGGTTTGAAAAGCAACATGATTAATCTTTCGCACTTGATGCTGTTGCAACACCAACACTTACGGCTTATCGTGATTACCTCAAACATGATTTGAAACGAAAACCAACAACGATTAATCGTTACCTTGCCAGCCTTAAAGGAGACCAACCAAAAGTGGGGGCTAGCATGTAGAACCATTTGCAATAGTCTTACAAAAATAATCTTATTGCCTCTCCACATTGATCCTTGTTATGGACATCTATCAGTTTCAGCCCCCGTTTCTGGTTGCTCTCCCACTTAGACTGAGAATACAAATTAATGTGATGAGGAGTCATCGTCACATCTGATGATTTAATGTGATGATTTATGATGAGGGGCGCTTCTAATTAGAGCAAACCAATCTCTTGAGCGCGCCTAATTGCAGAACGGCGACCATTGACACTCATTTTGCTGTAAATATTGCGGCTGTGGGTTCGCATTGTACTGAGGGAAATCATCAAATGTGCTGCAATTTCAGGACCTGTGAGCTCTGTTGCTAGAAGACGCAAAACTTCGGATTCACGCTCACTTAGTGATTCAACGAATAGGTCGTCTATTCTTGCTTGCGGCTGTGCTTTATGGCGAGTAGACAATAGCTGAGTAATATACTGTTGCATGATGCCTTGCTCAGACAATGTTTCGAGCAGAGTTTGTATTGTTTTGCCTTCATCGAGAAAGACTTGCTTATAGCCTTGGGGTTCTGCCAATATTAGCGCATCTTCCAAGTATTGAAGCGCGCTAGCGGTATTTCCGTCCAACTCAAAGCATACTGCCTGCAATATCAATATCTCGATTAAACTGCCAGTACGATGATTTTCTTCTGCGACTTGTCTTAGATTTTCTAGGAGATGTTTTGCGGATTTTAGTATCTCCTGTGAATGTTTAGTGCGAAACTGTGCCAGGAGCAAACGGCTAAAAGTCAGGTATTCAAATTCTTTGATAAAGGAAACAGGGTCATCAAAGCCTAGACCTCTTTCATCTGCCCATGCCTGCGCTTTTTGAACTTGTCCTTGCCGTATCCAGACCAATGCTTTTAATGCAGGGATGGGGCGCACTAATGGCAGAGACGACCGTATATAATGGTTTTGAGCTTCATCCAGATGGGCAAGGGCGCTTGTAAAATCGCCTAGTGTAAGCTTAAGTCGCGCCCAAGAAACATTGTAGCGATGTTTCCAATCAGGTATTATGATATGTTGCTCATCGAGTTCTTCTGCGATGCGTAGATGCTCAATGGATTTATCTAAGTTATGCCATTCTCGATAAATCTCAGCGACACCACGATGCAAATCTTCAGCGCCATTACTACTTTGCTGTTCATCGACCAGTTGCAAGGCATTAGTATAAGCTTCATGGGCTGTATATAAATTTCCCATCGTCATCCGCATCTCTGCCAATAGGGGAGTTAGTTCAAGTTCTTTATTGCCAGCAGCATTTGCCTCTGCAATATACTCACTTAGTTCTTGCTCTGCGATCCTTAGCTCACCATTTGCCCAGTATGCCAG
>JBAUIA010000122.1:0-42727 GCA_049680565.1 Phototrophicaceae bacterium | reverse complement strand
AGTATTACTTTATTAAAGGGGAGGAAATAAATTATGAAGCGCATCTTAAAAATTGTTGGTATTGTTTTAGGTGTTCTGATTGTTCTACTTGCCATTGGGGGTGGCGTGATTTATGCACAGAACAATGCCCGACTCAATAAAATTTATGAAGTGGATGTTTTTGAGTTTGAAGTTCCCGAAGCCACTGATGCGGTGCTAGCTGAAGGTGAACGGATTTTTATCACGCGTGGTTGTGGCGATTGCCATAGTGAAAATGGTGGTGGCGGTTATCTCGTGCAAGACCCTGCTTTCGGTACGATTACATCTGCCAATATCACACGCGCTGCATATGATTACACCGCCGATGATTACATTCGTGCAATCATGTATGGTGTAAGCCATGATGGTACACCTGTCGGGCTGATGCCGTCAGTGGATTGGTCACAAATGCGTGCCGAAGAAATAGGTCCTCTGCTTGCCTATTTATTGCAATTACCGCCTGTTGACAATGACCTTGATGATACAAGTTACGGTCCTATCGGGCATATTTTAATTGCAACTAATCAATTACCGATTGCTGCCGAAACTATTGATTTTGAAACGGTAGGCATCATTGATTTAGAAGCTGAAGCATCCTTAGACTATGGGTCATATTTAGCTTTTAGTTGCACAGGATGTCATGGAGCAGATTTTGCAGGCGCACAAGTTCCGGGCGCAAGTTATTTCTCAGCTAATTTGACACCGCATGAAACAGGACTTGCAGATTGGTCATTAGATGATTTTTCAACAGCAATGCGAACCGGTATCCGACCCAATGGCGATACAATTGACCCTGCAAAGATGCCTTGGACAGCATTTGCAAACTTTACCGATGTAGAAATTGAAGCAATGTATCTCTATCTACAAAGTATTCCACCTGTAGCAAGCGAATAAGTTACGTTACCAACTTTAACCTATTTCAAAAGTCCTTATCGTCGTGATAGGGGCTTTTTTGTTGTATTTTGACGCTGAATGTTGATAGACACCCTAGCTCATGGCATAATCAGGCAGATTAAGACTAAAATAAGCTCGTAAGGGTTACTTAAAACCCAATCACGAGATTTCATGCAAAAATTTGATCGATTAACTATTAATCAATGAGGGAATCTGATGAGTGACGCAGCAAAAGCAAAACAATTGAGTATTTTTATTACAGGCGCAGGGCAAGGTGTCGGGCTTGCAGCAGCAACATTAGCAAGCCGAGCAGGGCATAAAGTCGTTGGCACGACCAGTCTAGGGAGTGTTGGTGCATATCGGATTCGGCGGGCAGGTGGTGTTCCCATTTATCCTGATCTCACCCGTGAATCGGCTGTTTATAGCGCCCTACAAATGAGCAAAGCCGATGTCATCATTAATGCTGCACCACAAGTTATCAACGGCATGCCACAATATACAGTGGATTACGATGAAATGCTTCCATGGCTCGAAGTCAGTACCGAAGCAATCATGACCGCAGCAGGACGCGCTGATATAACCCGTATCATTCACCTGAGTGCTGCCAGCATTTATGGAGATACGCATCATGAAGCCGTCGCCGAAGATGGACATCTTGACCTGAGTAATGCCCTCGCAAAAGCCTTGTACAATGCCGAAGAAACGGTTCTTGATGGCGGTGTACCTGCTTATATTTTACGCACAGGCTACATCATGGGCACACATCAAGCGGGTGAAGTTGTTGCAGATGCTATTCGTAATGGTAAAGGGATGCCTAATGGTAAACAAGCAACAGCATGGGCGCACGAAGATGATGTGGCGACAGCAGCATTGTTGATTGCTGAAAAAACCAGCGACGAGCAACAAGAAACTATCTATAACATAGCGAGTGAAGACACGCTTACTCCTGATGAATTTATGACAAAATTTGGGATGGCATATGGGATCGGTGAACCGAGTCCATTAGCGGATTTCTTACTTCAATTGCGTACCAGCGATATCCAACGCATGTTAGTCGGCATGGGTACATTGCTCGATACCAGCAAAGCAAAAAATGAATTGGCTTGGTCAGCAAAAGGCACTGCTGATAGTGCGCTTGACCGTATGCTATTGCTCTGGCGCTCAGAAGAAGCACAAGTGACCGTTTATCATCAAGCCGAAGCCTCCGATAGTACCGGGATAGTAAAAGCATGAGCGAACCTATCAAAGGCGTTTTATTCGATTTAGATAATACATTGATTGATTGGCGTAAGTCGGGGGGATGGGATGCCTCTGAACAACATCACCTTGGTTTAATTCATCAATTCTTGGCTGAAAAACAACGCCCTTTGAATGGTACAGTTGAAAAACTCGCCAAAGCATTTCGGAATCGGGCGAGTCACGCATGGGATCAAGCGCGTACAACATTACGGACACCGCATATCGTCAGTGTCATGGAAGCCGTCTTACGTGACTTTGGCTTTGTTGCCGATCATCATATTACTATGCAAGATGTCATGGTTGCTTACGATTGGGGTAAAGAAAACGGCGTTGTCACCTTCCCTGATGTGCCTGATGCCTTGCAAAAATTAGTTGATGATGGCATTCACATTGCCATTGTCACCAATGCTTGGCAACCGATGTGGATGCGTGATCCTGAATTGATTCATCATGATTTGATACAATTTTTCCCTGATGAAAATCGACGGATTTCTGCTGCGGATGTGGGCTATCTCAAACCACATCCACAGATTTTTCATCATGCGCTGGAACAAATTGGCACAACACCAGAAAATACCCTATTTGTTGGCGATAACTCGACAGCCGATATTGCTGGCGCACAAGGGGTTGGGATGCGTGCTGTCTTGCGTGTTAATGATCCGATTCCACCTGCCATCAGCCGACTTGTTACACCTGATGCAATTATCAGCGACTTCAATCAATTGCTCAATTTAGTTGATGATTGGGATACGGCTGTCGCCCAATGAAATGATAGGATGTGATGATGCCATATATTGAACAATTCACAATCGAAAATGCTAGTGGCTTGGTCAAACGCGAGCTAGAAAAAGCGATCAAACGCGCAGGTCGCATATGGAATATCGTCAGGATTATGTCGCAAAATGGGCGCGTGATGAAAGAATCAATGGAACTCTATGGTGCAATCATGCACAGCGAGTCGCCATTATCACGGCAACAACGCGAGATGCTAGCCGTCGTAGTGAGTAAAAACAATCACTGCGTATACTGAACGCAATCACACGCATATGACCTCCGTGCTGAGGTTACAGGATTTGATACAGAAGCCGAAGCAGATGATTTTGTACACGCTATCGTCAAAGATTGGCGGAGTGCAATGCTGGTGACTGTCGATATTGCGCTCTGTGAATATGCAGAAAAATTAACACTCAAGCCCACAGAAATGAGCGAGGCAGATATTGATGCCCTACGCCTTGTTGGCTTGAGTGATCGTGCTATCCACGATGCGACACAGGTTATCAGCTATTTTAATTACATCAATCGCATTGCGGATGGGCTTGGTGTCATCCCCGAAACATTTATTCGTAATTGGGGCGGTCAACGCACAGATATTTAAGATTGATAGTCATTACTTAGTAAACCAAATTGCCATAAGCTAAAAAATTGATTGCGAACATGGACTTTATCACGCCATGTTCCCTCGTGTGTAAATCCTAATGATTTTAACAAAGCTGCGGAAGCATCATTGCCAACGGTGACGTCGGCTTCTATGCGGTGTACATCCAATTGCGAAAAACAAAAATCTAAGACCAGCTTAGTCGCTTCACTCATGATACCTTTGCGCCAATAATCACGCCCTAACTCATAGCCAATTTCGAGGCTACGATTACTGGCACTATAGACATGGAATCCGCATGTGCCGATCATCGTATCATCAGGCTTGAGCGTAATCGCCCAGCGAATCCCCGTTTTACTCTCAAAAATGCGATCCGTCCAATCAATAATTTCTTTCAGATCATCAAAAACAGGATTATCTTCAATATCGATCAAATAACGGCGTACATCATCGTTCTGCAAAATAGCCAACCACGCTTCACTATCACTTGGCAGAATCCGCCGTAAACGTAGGCGCTCAGTTTCTAAAATAGGAAAGTCTGAAAAATTAAATATTGTCATCAAACTATACTTTCATGCGACCTGTTATGACAGGTATTATACCGTATAGACACATCACACCAACTGCTTATAGTAATTACTACAAAATACTCTACACTGAATGATTATTATCCAGAGACTTCATCGAGTTCAACTATGCAAAAAATCAAAAATGATGATAAATCATTGTTCTTAGCACGGATTGCCGTATCGGCGACATTTTTCTCAATTGGGGCATTATTCGCCAATTGGGTATCCCGTATCCCCGAAGTAAAAGAAACGCTCAACCTCAGTGAGAGTACCCTTGGTTTAGCCTTGATGGTATCGTCAATTGGCGTGATCTTTGGCTTATTGGTTGCGAGTGGTTTGATTGCACGCTTTGGTAGCCGAATGGTTTGTT
The DNA here is from genome assembly GCA_049680565.1 of Phototrophicaceae bacterium. Lineage (GTDB taxonomy): Bacteria > Chloroflexota > Anaerolineae > Aggregatilineales > Phototrophicaceae > JAUZRW01. Next base: position 38,262 of record JBAUIA010000122.1, on the reverse strand, counting down.
TCTATGGTGTGATTTGCATGGCGCTCTCATTAGGGATGATCTCATTTGTGAGCAATTTTTACACCTTAGCAGGCGCATTATTTTTTGCAGGATTCTTTAATAGCATGACCGATGTTGCGATGAATGCACAAGGGGTTGAGGTCGAATTACGACGTAAAAAGCCGATCATGAATTCCTTCCACGCCTTCTGGAGTGTTGGCTTGTTCAGTGGTGCAGTAACAGGATCAGCATTTGTAGCATTAGGCTTCACCTTTCGTCAACATTTCTTGATTGTACCCATCTTTTTCATTGTGATGATCGCTATCTTGCAACGTTATCTCTTAACGATTGATGGTGAGCAAAACAATGATGAGCAATCGACTTTTCAACTCCCACCACGCGCAATATGGGGCTTAGGTGCATTGGCATTCGCAGCAGGTTTGAGCGAAGGTGCAATTATTGATTGGGGTGGTTTATATCTGCATGATGTGGTTGGCACAACTGAAGCCGTTGCCGCCCTTGGTTTAGCAGCATTTTCAGCGACGATGGTTACGATGCGCTTTGCAGGGGATCGTATTGCAGAATACATGGGGGCAGCACGCTTAGTCCGTGTGGGGGCTGTTGGCGTGGTCTTAGGTGTTGGGTTAGCCATCACGATTCCCACATTTTGGACAACCGTCATCGGATTTTCAGTTGCTGGTATTGGTCTAGCGGTTGCGATTCCGCTTGCCTTTAGCGCTGCTGGTAAATTACCTGATATTGCACCCGGACGAGGCATTGCAGGGGTAGCAACTATTGGCTACGCTGCCTTCTTGATTGGTCCCCCGATTATTGGCTTCATCGCTGAAGCGACCAGTTTACGCTTTTCATTCATTATCATTATGATCTTGGCATCAACCATGCTTATCACGGGTGGCACATTGAACGTTCGTAAAACCAAATAGCTATGATGTGCCGTTACCATTATGGCTATGATCTTCGATACGCTGCCCCGTTTCGGGGTCAATGCCATGTTGCTTGAGGATAAATTCATAGACTGCCATCTGCTTGAGGATGCTAACTAAGGCTTCTTGGACTTCTTTAGCTTCCTCTAAGCGTGCGGATAAGACCGCAATCTGAATTTCGGCTTGATGCAATTTTGCTTGCATCTCATTGGCATCACTGATAATTGTCTTAATTTCTTGATCGACCCATGATGAGGACATAGCGCTATTCCTTCGCTAAACAAACGTGATGTCTCTAGTGTACTCGCTTTTTAACATCATAGACTATAGCTAGCCTCGTTTTAATTTTCTAACGCTTACTACCAATGGGGACATACTACAATCAATCGACGCTGTTATTGAACGTATTGATGAGGCTATACTATAGATTCATTCAGGAGGCATTTCATAAATGGTTACACGCTCACGCTTACAACTCACAGATCGTAATTTGATCTTAACAGGCTATATCGAACCCAATAAACCACGTATTGGTCGGCAAGTAGCAACCAATCTCAAAATGCCCTTTGTCGATATTGAAGAACGCATTCAAGATCGTATGGGTGATAGCATCGAAGTCTTACGCGAAACGTTCGGGGAACGGCATCTCAAGACGGTAGAAGATGAACTTATGGCGGAAATGATCTTACATCGTAATAGTGTCATCCGCATTAATGGTAGTATCCTCGCGCATACAGAATATCTACCACGTTTACAAGAGACAGGTCCTGTGATTTGCTTGGTGGCGCGTCTGGATGCCATTCTACAAAAAGTCCACCTGACATTGGGCGCACGCTACCATAACCCCTATGAACGGGGCATTGCGATGGGGATGTTACGGCGCGAATGGGCAATCCGTAAACGCGAAAATATCTATGAACTCGATGCCACCGATTTAGGCGAAGAAGACCTCATCAAAGCCATCATGGTTTTATGGGAAAGTGTAGTTCTCGAACAAAGCTGATATGATTTAATCATCTATTTATCACGATTGAAGGATGTAGCTATGAGCGAGGGGATCAGCCGAAAAGATAAACAAGCAGGTTGCTTATCAGTGACCATGTTAATCATTGGATTCTTTGCCTTAACACTCTCATTGGTCAGCCATGATCGCTGGGGCATTCCCTATAATATTGCCCTGTTTTTAGGGATGGCAGCCCCACTAATTTTTCCTTTGTTAGCGATTGTCCTCATTCGGCATGTATCCAAATTAGGCGCAGGTTTGATGCTTGTTTCAGTGATTGCATTAATCCTGATGATCGCAGGGGTGTGGGTCTTTCTTGCGGATAAACAAGGTAACCCAGAACTCGCTGAAGGACTTGCTGTTGAACTTGTTGGCTCAGTGTTTACTGCTATAGCCATTGTGCTCATTGAGCAATCCATTAGCAAGTTTATGCAAGATGATGATTAAGTGATGCAAGTTTTCCTCAAGACAATGAGCCTCCGAGTTTATTCGGAGGTGGAAAAAAACAGATTTCAATCATGGAATCACCCGATTATTAACCACCTCATTAACCGCTTTCACCAAACGACGGAGTTCATCTTCTAAATCTTCGGTGATGCCATCAATGATGAGCGAATCACGGAATAGATCACGCGCATCACGGATCGCAGCTTCGCCTTCGCGCAGTTTGCTTAAGCCTTTACGTAAATTATCCCGCGCTTGACGACTGGCAGCAGTCGTATCCGTATCGGAAAAATCACGTCCGTGTAAGGCTGCGACAGTGTGCAATTGCGCTAAGAAATCTGCAACTGTGGTGATCTGTTGTTGTGCGCCGCGTTGGAGTAAGGCTTGCATCGCTTGGCTGAGGCTCGGCTCCATCATGAAATCTAATTCTTGAATATCACTATAGCGCCGTTCGACTACATCCATCCCACCAGCTTGCGGACGTAAAGCTGTTTTTTGTGGCGACATCCCTGTAAAAATTGAGTACAAAATCCCCACACAAAAATTATGAATATCGCGTGTAAATTCAATGGATTGAACGGTTTTTCCGAGTTGCTTACTGCTATTAAAATCAATCACTTTGAGGGTGACACCATCCCAATAAACATGCTCCAATTTATGATCGAGATAAACAATTCCTTGAGCATGTGCCAGTGTCATTAAATTGGCAAATTGCAATGCCATCGTGATGGCTTCTTCACTGGGCAAACGCCGACGGGTGCCTGCTTGTGTTGGTTTCATGGCATAAAATAAATTTTCAGTGCGTGGCAAGTTTTCGAGCGCGAGATAGGGTCGCCAGCCTGCACGCGCATAGGTGGTCATCTGCGCGATAAAGGCGTTAATATCTGTGCCGAATGATTCTAATTCACCATCGGCAGGGGCTTCGGCAATTGTCGATACATAGCCACAATCATAGAGTTTAATCACATGCGGACTATCTGCCAGCGCCATCAAAATCTCGGCTTCATTGCCAAATGCCCGAAATTCCCATTGGGCTTCGCCATCGGCTTGCACATGCTCAGGACGCATGACCTTAAAAGCAATGGTTGCCCCTGTGCGTAAATCTTCGGCGGATAGTACCCGTGCATAATGCCCCAGAGCAAAGGTGTCGATGTAATTATCAATACGATAGGTTGCGCTTAGTTGTGCCATGATGTGTCTTTCTCAGTCGCTTGTTGCATGCGTTGTTTTTTTATCGGGATATTGAATCATTTAGGAGCGTATATCCTGCCACAGATAGCAACATTATGGAAAGGGTTAGCCCCATTTCGCATGAGATAGTCTGCCAATAATAGGTGTAATCTAATAATCCCAATCTGAATGTAACGAGATTGTCGCACACAAATAGCCAAATTTGTACTATACTGACAATATATGATATGACATCTGAGGACGTTGATAGCTCATTTGCATATTAAACGAACTACAATACAATATCTAATAAACCTTGATGATAGTAGGAGTCCGGCATGTACCGTCCGGGACGTGGAATCCGTTTACGCAGTAGCGCACGAAGTGATCGTGGGCGTGTGCGACAAAATAATGAAGATAATGTGCATCTATGGGATGCAAGCACTTCGGTTTTAGCAGTGGTTGCTGATGGCATGGGTGGCGCAGTGGCAGGCGAAGAAGCCAGCCGAATTGCTGTCAAAACGGTACAAGATAAACTCGCAACCGACTATTATCGCAGTCCTGATGATTATAGCAGTTATGATGCAGAAGACCTTGCTGACTTAATGGGCGATGCTGTCCGAGAAGCCAACCAAAATATTATAGACAAAGCCATTGCCGATCCTGATTTTAAAGGGATGGGTACAACCATTACGATGGCATTTGCACGCTATAATGATGTGATCCTCGCGCATGTTGGGGATAGCCGTGCTTATTATGTCGATGCCTCGGATAAAACGATTCACCAACTAACAGCCGATCATAGTTTTGTACAAGCATTGGTCGATGCAGGGCATATCACCGATGATGAAGCTGCCTCGCATCCGATGAAAAATGTACTCTACCGTGCATTGGGGCAAGCAGAAGACCTTGATGTCGATGTCATTCAAGATATACGCATTCATGCCAATGATCGCCTTGTTTTATGCAGTGATGGCTTAACCCTCCACCTCAATTCAGAAGAAATTCGTGATATTGCCCTCTCATCGGAAGACCCCCATGTGATTTCTAACAAATTAGTCGAACTCGCTAACTCACGCGGTGGCAAAGATAATGTGAGTGTGATTGTTGTGATTGCTGATATGGTCGAAATTGAAGAGATGGAAACAGAAAATGAAGCCATCAATTTAACCATCGGTGGCGATGATGAACCCACTGTTCCGATGAATCCTGATTATTTGAACCTAACACGGCTTAACAAATCACTCGATAGCCTTGATGCCGAAGATGATCCCTTTGCTACCCAAGAAACACCCTCAGCAGGCATTTATGGCGAAGGTCAAGATAGCTTCAATAGCCTATTTTAGTTAGAGCCTTTTTCCTATTTCAGAAAAAGTGCTATCTGCGATACACACGATAGGTATTTTTCCTATACCCTCTATTTTACTAAATTTAGATAAGCAGTGGCGTTCCACACTTTCTTAGGTATTATACGACCCCAAAATTGCTCCGCAAATAACCACAAACTCGAATTGGTTATATTAACATTTCTTACAATTTGTTTTAAAATATAAACATATGGTCACTATTTCTTATTCTATGCTAATTAGTTCTTATGCAATGTTCATGACGCAAGATGCCGATGATAAGTTATTAGGGCGTATAATGATGACCAAGTTTTACTATCATAAAAGACAAATTTAAATGTCTCTAACCCATTCTTGTTTTGGACATACTCACTGATCTCGATTTATCGAGAACAATTTTTATCTTTGATGTTATTTTATAACTGTCCAAAAAGGAAATATAGTTTCTATGACCTTATTGAAGAATGTCTCATTGTTTGAAATGAGTAAAGCAGTTGTGGGTCATTCTGTCCCCATCATGCATTGCTCCAAAGTCACGCTTGTGCATCTCTCGCATACACTTGAAGATATTGTGCTAAAAAACAATTTACCTGCGCTCATGTTCACAGGTTTCCAAGAATCTAGCCATTGGATGAAAGAAACCGAACGCTATGCGGCATTAGCTGATGTTGCACAGCAGATTTGTATTTTTGCAGGAAAGCCACTTCCTGATAACAGTGCAGCTAAAGCAATCCAAGTGACCTTGGCTGCTAATGATCCTTTACGCCAAGAATGGTTTGTCATCATCTTGAGCGAAGATTTCAATGTACTCTTAACGGGTCAGGACAATCTAATTTCTGATGAGCGGATTCCTGATAAATGGCGCACCTTTGAGACGATTTTATCCTTTGACCCAGCTATTATTACCAATGTTCTCGATCAACTTGAAAAAGTCTTAGCCAGCTACCGTCCTGATTTGATTGCAAGTTTACAAACCACACGCACAGCTATAGCCCCTATCAGAACCAATCCTATTTACTTTTCGGAAATTGTTTCGGAGTTTGTAAATTTTGAAGAAAAGCTCAATCGCAAAATTCGTTATGAGAGTGACTTAAACACGCAAGTTATTGACACAATGAAAGCCTTCACACTTATTTTAGATCGCAATAGCACGATCATCAGTGTAAATGCTGCCCTCCAAAAAGCATTTCAGCGACCGTTGGATGAGATTCTCGGTCAAAATTTCTTGAGCCTATGCTTACCAGAAGAAAACCATCTGATGGCACGGCAAGTCATCAAGAATGTACTCAGTATGGGTGTTGAGCGACGCTTAATAACCATGATCGATATCAATAACAAGATACGCCATATTGATTGGGATATTTCTATCATTTACTTGTCCGATCACAGTGAATCGTTATTTGTGATGGGGCATGATGTAACCGAACGCGTTGCCTTAGAAAAACTGAGTGTTGAGGAAGCTAAGGTACGCGCTGTATTAGAAAATGAACGTAAACTCTCACAATTACGCGCTCAATTTATTACGACGATTTCCCACGAATTTCGCAGTCCACTCTCTAGTATCCTCAATTCAACTGAAATGTTGGATAAACGCTATGATTACCTTGGAGAAGATGGTCGAAAACAGCGCTTGAAGCGTATGAAAAACCAAGTATTGATCTTAAATGGTATGGTTGAAGAGATCATCATAGCGATGAATGCCAGTGACGGCTATTTATCTTTTAGACCCATAGAATGCGCGATCACTGATAGCGTGATTGATATAATTGATAATATCATTCTGAAAGCTAATGCCGAAGAACGTATTGCATTTGTGAGTCATATTGAGGATCAACATATTATTGCAGACCCGCATTTGATACGTTTTATCTTATCCAATCTGGTGACCAATGCTCTCAAATATTCACCAATAGATACAATGGTATCCATAACACTCACACGCAAAAAATATCGCTTATTTCTATCAGTGGCAGATAAAGGCAGTGGTATCCCAATTGAGGATCAGCCATATATTTTTGAACCGTTTTTCAGAGGAAAGAATGTTGAGAAGGTTCAAGGCTCAGGGATTGGCTTACAGATTGTTCACGATTGTGTGATGATTTATGGTGGCACAATCGATTTTAAGAGTGATGCCAATGGCACAATCTTCAATGTTCAATTGCCAATTCCGACGAACTTACCCGAGTCATAAGAGGTCGGTATCGTGTAAGTGGTCAATGCGGTTATGATGCCGTACAACCCACGCAGCACTCGCTTGTTGCCCTTGATGCTCAAATAATGACCAACCTGTATTATGGGTATCTGAACGTGCATGACGATAAGGACCTGTATTATAGATGTTTTCTAACATCGCAGAAATAACGCCACCATGTGCCACCACATAAACACGCCTTCCTTGATATTTCGTCAGTAAACCATCCACAAATTGCCCAATACGTGTACGGAAGTGCATCCAACTTTCACCATTTTCGACATCGATACCACGCGCTGCAAACGGGGCTTGATTCGCTTTGAGCGGATTGAATTGTTGTGGCAAGTCATTTTCCGATAGGGCACGCCCGTCTAAGTCACTGTTGCCAATCTCACGGATACGATCATCAGGAATGGCATCCATTTGGAATGCTTTTTCGATATAGCGTGCTGTCTCTTGAGTACGGCGCATCGTGCTGGTATAGAGTGCATCACATTGGCGATTATTAGCAATCAACCAATCGTGTAAGGCTTGTGCTTGCTGTTGCCCTTTTTCAGTCAAAGCTGTATCCATCGTATCAAGCGTATCCCACTTAGCAATATTGATATGGCTTTGTCCATGCCGTATGACATATAAATACATGCAATTTCCTTAATTGGCGGATTAAAAAATCCTGTTCTATCGCCAATGCCATAGAACAGGATGATTGATTTTCTGATTTAGTTATCCAATGCCAAGAACAATATCTGACCATCGGCTGTGGTGATTGTCAATGTATTGCCATCAGGCGCATAGGTCACACTGGTGACGATGACATCCGCAGGGGTGAAGCGTTGAGTTTCTGTTCCTGTTGCGGCATTGCGCTCAATGATTTCGTTGGAATCAAAGGCAATCGTGATGAAGCGTGTGGCATCAGGATTATAAATAATGCCTCGTGCGGATGTATCATGTGAAGGCACAATACCCAGTAAGCTAGCAGCCGTAACATTGATTAAACCAATGCGTCCTTCGGTACAAGCTGCGTTATTGCATCCTGCGAATAAAGCAGAATCCCCTGCATCATTAAGCGTCACTGAATTAATGGCAAATTCGTCGCTATTAACCCAAGTGCTATCACTCAAGAGTGTATCAGGTGCATGGAAGCTAATACCTTCCGTCGTTAGAACGGCTAATGTTGTGCCATTACCACTGATGTCAAGATCAATGATGGGTAGGTCGAGATCATCCATCGCCAGAACAGTTTCGCTTGCAATATCCAGCGATGATATACGACTTGTAGTACAAGTATCATCAAGGCATTGGGCGATAACCAGTATCGTACCGTCGGGTGTTATTTCCATTTTTGCTTGATCGGCAATATCAAAACTATTGGGCAATTGTACGATTGGCGCAAGCGAGTCCATATCATACAAAGTAACTGTGCCTGTATTGGCAGCGACAGCCAGTATATTGGCTTCACTCGCTGTATCAATGGCAGCAATTCCTGATGGTTCTTCAATGCGTGCTTGTGATGTACCGTTAAGGGCATCATAGACAATCACAGCACCGACTTCACCATCACCAAAACCTGATTCCGTTGTGCGTGCAAATAAGCGTGTACCATCGGCACTATAGCGTACCCCGATTACAGGATTTGTACCGACTGCAATTGCATCAACTGCGCCTTGAGCTAAGACGGGGGCATCGCCTGTAGGAGCTAAGAAATAGTCGTTACTGCTTTGATTGCTCTCAGCAGTCCAGCCGACTGCGCCATCAATTTCGACTAACCACCACACAAAACCTTGATTACAAGCTGGACCTGCCATGACACGGTCAATAACACGATTTGGTTGAATTGTACCTAAGCGTGTTCCTTCTGTGTCATCAACGGATGGGAATGCCCGTAATGTGTTCGGCACTGTGCCTTGTTGCACTTGTGCCGTGCCATTGCCGATGCTGATGCGTGGAATCATATAACCTGCAAAGTCGGCAGGGCAAGCAAAGCCCTCTAATATGACGGCTGCATCGGTATCAATCACGCCATCGTCAGTTACAAAACCAACACCTACAGCGTTATCATTAACTGGGATAGCATTACAATCACCTAATTGGAAAATGACTGTATTTGATACCCAACCCGCAGGTTGAATATAGAACCATGTCCCTGCCGTGTTGCGCGATGTAATTTGATAAACTTCATTTTCGTAAATACGCCCAACAAGATCCCCTTCTGGGATTGAGCGCACATTACTAAACCCACCTTGTGCGCTGACAAAGCAGATAATCTCTGCAACAGGATTAGTCACGGAGCTTGTCGGGACAGTATCACAATTTCCTGCAACCGTCGTTGATGTTGCTTCAACCCAACCTAAGCCAATTGGTGATACGATTTGATACCAACCTCCATCCGATGATACGCCAACCACTGGGTAGGGTTCTACACCTGCGGAAAATACACCATCAACCGTGATGTTGGGCGCAGCATAAGCAGGGAGTGCTGCGAGTGGTGTTGCGGTACACGCATCGGCTGGATTAACTTGGTTAGCGAGAACTGCATCGCCAAATTGGGCATCACACAAGATCACTCGTTGACCGCTAATCGAGGTATGGACAGTGAATTGTTGTCCATCAGGATAAATGACTGTCACCAAGAGGGCGTTAATCGTATACGGTAATTCTTCGCCAGCAAATAAGGGGCAATTGAGGGCAGAATTGCTGGTATCCCCTAAAAATTCATAAGTGAAATTTGTAGCGCGTGTGCCAACTTGTGCCTCAACCGCCGTTAGCGCAGCATTGATGGCTGCTTGCGGTGTTGTGGCATCGTCTTGTGCGAGAACTGGGATTGCCAATGACAAGCCTAGTATTAATAAAAGTAAGCGTTTGAACATCAAGATCGTCCTTTTTCTATTGTTAGAAGCATGGGATTGATTGTAACATCATTTGCAATGCAAGTTGATCCTGTCTCGCTGATGATTATCCATCTACTGCCCTCCGATGAAGGATTAGCAAGCGTCAGGTATGGCGTTAGTTATTCCTTAGTGCCGTTTTTTAGTCCGTAACAGTCGATAGTGATGTGATTGGGGGCGTTTCTTGGTGATACTGATACTAGGTGACTTGCCTTGTGTATAGTGTGTCCAATCGGTATTGGCTGACCAATACTGACCATCAGGCAAACGGGTTTTGTGATCGCATTGCACAGCATCCATTCTTGCCCCTATCAGGCTTGACCCTTGTAAATTCGCCCCTTGGAGATTGGTATCTATCAACACGGCATCTTGTAAGTTCGCTCCTTGAAAATCGGTTTTCCTAAGCGATGCACCGCTCAGGTCAACACCTGTAAGATGTGCGAAAGCGAACGACTTACGGTGCAGTGTACCATCAAATAGATAGCCTAATGCGCGTAATTCATTGCTTGCTGCGAGCGCTGTATGATGATCGGTACTTGCCATTTGCCGAACCAAGGCTTCTTGACGATTGTTGGCATTGATGAGGATTTCAAACAAGATAAATGTCATAATTGCGCCAATCATTTCAGTGGCAAAATTTTGCCACATCCCTGACCACCAATTGCCATCAACTAAGCCTATGGCGCGTGCAGATTGATATAAGGCAAGGCTACTGATTCCGATAAGGCTGATGAGGACGAGGAAATTCCAGATATTGCGTTTGAAGAAATACCATAATCCAATGATAATGAATCGTATTGCGATCATATGCTTGCCCCTTTAGCGCATTATCCGCCTAGTATAGTGCAGATTGGCTGATGGGGCAGCAAATAATTACGACTTAATTTTCAGGTTGGGATGAAGGCTTTTTTACAGCAACAGGGCGTTTAAAAATATAGCTATCGCCATCGTATGCACAAAATTCATATCCTGCTTTACCCACTTTTGCAAAGACATCGTGCAATGGCATATCTTTCCAATCATTAACTTTGTCACCGTTGGCGCGATAATTCATCCCATAGGATTTCACAACACCGATCATCATGTATTCCCATTTTTGCATCTTAAGAACCTTTCTTAATGTTTAGCTTGATTGTACGCAAGATTACTAAATGTACCTTGAATTTATGAGGCAATTCGTAGGCAATACCGTCAATATGTATCTCAATATTACAGATTTTGGTCTATTATAGGACTAATGTACAGGTAATCTTCGATAAATTTTTATAGCGTGTAGGAGATGGACTTGATGTGCTCCCATTGGGCGGGCGCAGACAGAGTAACGCCCCTACACATCTTATATTTTATTGATAGGCATATTTATTTTTAAGTATTTTCCAAACGCTACAAAAATGCTTCATACGATAAGTAACTGTTGTAAGGGTTCGCTATAGCGCATCCAAAATACTGCAAAATCGTTGTTTCGCTATTTACCGGACAGAGCACAAAAGTATGTATCAATATAATTTTAAAAATTAATCGAAGATTACTTCTCGGTACGATAACATTCTAGTTAATTCTAATGAAAAATACGCGGATTTGCATTGACCCAAGATTCAATTATTCTTCTGGAAAACGTCCCAAAGCCGACATAATACTCGGTACAGTCAGACGATGAAAATATTGTGCCATTTCTTCTGGCGTGTAGGGCATATCTTGCTCAATCCACCACGATACCATGCTAAACATTGCACCTGCTAAATGACGGGCTGCAACCTCAATCGGGACAGGCAAATCTTCTTCGGCTTCATCATCCAATAACATACGATATTGTTGCTCACCGATGCGCGCGATGTACGTCAAAATGCGATTAATAACCGATGAAACCCCTTTTTCACCTAAAAGTGATTTATATAAATCAGCATATTCTTCGACATGCTTAAAGGCAGGCAAACTTGGGGCATCACCATCTGTCATTTCTAATTTACGACGTAACATGAGGTCTTTGACGGATTCCATCAATTCATCAAACATCTCTTCAAGGCTACTCGCTAGCAATTCATCTTTATCTTTATAGTGCAGATAAAATGTGGCGCGACTCAGGTCTGCGGTGTCTGTAATTTCTTGGATGATGATATTTTCGTAGCCTTGTTCTGAAATGAGTTGAATCAGGGCATCGCGTAAACGACGGCGTGTACGGCGCACACGACGATCCAGTGGTTTTGTCATAGGGCTGACCTCTTAGTGAAGCAATCAAATAAACAATTATTATATACAGGTGTCTATAAGTAGACAAGTTGAAAAACTGACTACTTTGTTGTCTATGAATCTTGTCATATCTCACAAGAGCGCTGGCGTTAGATAAGCAGAAGATGAAACACAATCCACTGTTAACATCGCCTTAATTAACTGACAAGCAATGTTAATGAAGTGGCTAATAGGTGTTAATAGGTGATAGGCACAATACACGCGGAATCACAACTTGTAAGCTAAATTACGTTTGATACATATAGGAGTTCACACAAATGCAAAAAGCTCGTTTTATTGTTGTTGCACTGGTACTGAGCCTGCTCGTTTCCATCGCAGGTAACGTTGTTGCTCAAGATGGCACAATTGTTGATGTTGCTGCTGGCAACGCAGACTTCTCAACACTTGTTAGCCTCGTTGATGCTGCTGGTTTAGTTGATACACTTAATAGCGAAGGTCCTTTCACTGTATTTGCACCAACTAACGCTGCATTTGAAGCTGTTCCACAAGCAACCCTCGATTATTTAGCAGCAAACCCAGACCTCTTAATCGCAACCTTGACCTACCACGTTGTCGGTGCACAAGTTATGGCTGCTGATGTTGCAACAGGCGATGTTGAAACCGTTCAAGGTGGTTCAATCGCAGTTGTGGCTGATGACATGGGCGTTACCGTTGACGGTGTACCAGTGACCGCAACCGATATTGTAGCAAGCAACGGCGTTATTCATGTTATTGAATCCGTCTTAATCCCAACCATTGAACTGCCAGCAGTTGATCCACTTGATTACAGCGACGGTAGCATCTTTGCTGCTGGTAGCTCCACAGTTTTCCCATTAGCTGAACGCTTAGGTGAACTTTGGTCAGAAGCAGGTGGTATTGCACCATCAATCGATAGCATCGGTTCTGGTGGTGGTTACGAACGTTTCTGTGTTGCTGGCGAATCAGACATCAGCAATGGTAGCCGTGCAATCCGCGATAGCGAAATTGAAAGCTGTGAAGCAATTGGTCGTACACCTATCGAATTCCGCGTCGGTACAGATGCACTCGCAGTGACCGTCAGCACCGAAAATGACTTCGTAACGGATGTAACCGCAGAAGAACTCGCATTAATTTTCAGTACCGCAGAACTCTGGAGCGATGTCCGCGCTGAATGGCCATCAGAACCAATCGCACGTTTCATCCCCGGTACAGATAGTGGTACATTCGATTACTTCGTAGAAGAAATCTTTGAAGAAGACGAAGCACCAGCACTCAACGCCAGCAATTTACAACAAAGTGAAGATGATAACGTTCTCGTAAGCGGTATCCAAGCTAGCCCTTACGCAATCGGTTTCTTCGGCTTTGCTTACTACCAAGAAAATCAAGATACACTCAACGTACTGAGCATCGGTGGCGTATCACCAAATGGAACAACCGCAGAAGATGGTACATACCCATTGGCGCGTCCATTGTTCATGTACAGTGACGCACAAATCCTTGCTGACAAACCAGAAGTTGCAGGTTTCCTCAACTATGTGTTGACAACCGTCAATGACGAAATCATTGAAGTCGGTTACTTCCCAGCATCAAACCGTGCGCTCAACTTTGCACGCTTACAACTTTTGGCAACCGGTGTATTCGATATGTAATTCACCTCAGAACGTTAGGTAACTAGCGCTCTGGTTGATAGATAATACACGCATTGGGATGTGGTCTATTGATCGCATCCTAATGGTTTAAAACTTTAATCGATAGCATTTGTAAAGATGACAAAATTATAAAGACGCGTATCTTTCCAGACGCTATGTATTAAAGTGACACGCCACTAATTAATGAAAGATGTCCGAGAGGAAAACATGCCTGTAACTGATGGAGAACAGCGCGAGAGCTTAATTGATAAAGCACTCAAGCGAACAACTTCTCCCGATTCACCTGTTAACTTAAAGTCTAGCCCTCGTATCCATGAGAATGTCATTCAAGTTTTCTTATTTGTCTGTGGCATCATTTCAATTTTGACAACAATCGGTATTCTGCTCGTTCTTGTCCAAGAATCCCTCAATTTTTTCAATCGTGATCTATGGGAAGCCACCAACAAACCAATTGCTGTTGCCATTGATGACGAACAGACTATTTTTTCTGCACGGTCTGTCGGGCGTGAACTTGAATCAGGCGAACGGATTCGCATTCAAGATGAAGAAATGTTGCTGGAAACTTATATCGCCAATGAAATTGACATTGCCGTAACAGGTACAGGGGGCGGGTTTGCGTTATTCTGCCAAGGCGAAACCCACATCAACAATGCAAGCCGTGCGATCACTGCTGATGAATTAGAAGCCTGTAACGCTAACGATATTCAAGCGCTCGAATTACAAATTGGCACGGATGCGCTCGCCGTTGTCATCAATGCTGAAAATACATTCGCAACTGATCTCACCAGCGATGAGTTACAACTCATTTTTGGCGATGCTATTCATTGGTCAGATGTGCGTCCTGAATGGGCAAATGAACCGATTATGCGCTTCATTCCCGGTACCGATAGTGGCACATTCGATACGTTTGTTGATGTTGTTTTTGATGGTGATGCAAGCCAAGTATTAGCCAGTTCGCAACTCGTTACCTCAGAAGATGACAATCAACTGGTGCGTGGCATAAGTAATGATCCCTATGCGGTTGGATTTTTTGGTTATGCTTACGCGCTCGATAATGCCGAGGCACTGACAGCCGTTAGCATTAACGGTGTCGCACCGTCTGTTACATCTGTTGAAGATAATACCTATCTATTAGGTCGTCCCTTGTATCTTTATATCAATCAACAAGCCCTACTTGATGAACCACAAATTGCAGCTTTTACGAGCTACTACTTACAAAATGTAACAACTGTTGAAGAAGGTATTGGCTACTTCCCGTTATCAGATGCAGCGCTTAATACCACGAAAACAGTCTTTTTAGAGGCTATCGGCGCAACCATCACCAGCGATGATGCTGGCAATATTGCTTTAGACCCGATTGATCTCACAGGTGTTGAAGGTGATATTCATATTGCAGGGAGTTCAACGGTATTCCCAGTGACTCAACAAATCGCTACGGATTTCACAGCACTCGGTTATATGCCTGTGTTGCACGTCATCCGAGGGCTAAACGGCACATTCGCTGAGGAGCATCCAGCAGGGGCAACCATTGAAATTGGGGATCGTGCCTCATTGCTTGAATTTTTCACATCAACTACATGGCAACCTGCGATTCGTGAGTTTGGTATTTTCCCATTAGTCTACGGGACACTCGCAACCAGCTTTATTGCGATGCTGGTTGCGTTACCGCTTGGGATGGGTGCAGCCATTTACCTCAGTGAATATGCCCCTGAAAATGTACGCAGTTCAGTGAAGCCTGTTCTGGAAATCCTTGCAGGGATTCCGACGGTGGTCTATGGCTACTTTGCGCTCACCTTCATGACCCCCTTGCTCCAATCGATATTTGGTGATGCCGTACAGATTTATAATTCAACTTCCGCAGGGATTGTCGTCGGCATTTTGATTATTCCGATGGTGAGTTCCATGAGTGAGGATGCTTTACGGGCTGTACCACTCGGTTTACGAGAAGCCAGTTACGGACTCGGTGCAACCAAGCTCGAAACCACCATTCAAGTCGTGATTCCAGCAGCTTTATCAGGGATTATGGCAGCCTTCATTGTGGCTGTCTCGCGTGCAATCGGTGAAACGATGATTGTAGCGATTGCAGCAGGGGCAGGACCTCAAAATAACATTCCATCCTTATTAGCCAATCGCGGTGCAGGTATTTTATTTGAACCTGCCGAAACCATGACAGGGCATATCGCGCGGATTTCTGGGGGTGATTTGAGTTACAACTCGATTGATTACAACAGTATCTTTGCAATTGGCTTGTTGCTATTTGTCTTGACCTTTGTCTTAAACTTAATCAACAACGCCATCATTGAGCGCTTTCGGGAGGCATACTAATTATGGACGAAAAGCAAAAGACTGCTGATATGTCATACATGCCTAATGAAGTCAGGTTCAAAAGTGGCTTACAAACACGGCAATTGGTCGGGTCAATTTGGCGAGCATTTTTCATTGCCTCTATCATCGTTGCCATTTTAGCGCTGATTGTCCTGTTTATAAATGTCATCAACAGCGCCTTTGGCTCAATTGCAACAACCTTTGAAATTGAACCAACAACACTCACAGGTGAAGAGCGCACCTTATCGGATTTGAGCGAAGAAGAACTCGTCGCTATTCTGATTGAGCGCGAACCCAATCGTTTGCCTGTACTCGTGCGTGATACACTCAGCACATTACCGAATGAAGAATTTACCAGCGCGACACTCCGTGAAGTCTTGCCAAATGGGCGCTATCCTGATGGATTCGACACTGTAACAATCAATGATATTCGTGATCGAGAAGATACCGCCCTTATTTTAGGTGAATTTTTGTCTCTCAATCTCTCAAAATCACGGATTATCAGCATTGTTGAAGAAGACATCATTGCCTTACAAGTTGTTGATGCGTGGACGCTGTGGGATGCCATAAACAATTATGAGCCATCAGTTGCGGAACAAGCTCGCCTAGATGCTTTCCCTGTAGAAATCGAAGCCTTACAAGCCGAGCTTGCAACCATCGAACAGCAAATTAGTGATACGCAAGCCGATGTTGCTGCAACCAGCGATTCGGCTACCGTTCGTACGCTTAATACAGAGTTATCTGCTTTACAAGCACAAGCTGCAACACTCACAGACTCCATTGAAAATACACAAGATGCTTTCAATCGCTTATTGGGTGCGAATATCACGACATCGGTTGAACGTGATTTTGCTGATTCCGAAAATCCTATTGAGATTGTACGCTATCACTCATGGATTGATGGGCGCTTCTTACAAGACCCGATGTCCAGTGTGCCAGCACAAGCAGGGATTCGCACCGCTTTTATTGGGTCAATCATCATGATGGTGATCGTGATTCTTGTCTCCTTACCGATTGGGGTCGGGGCTGCTATCTATCTGGAAGAATACGCCAAAGATAATATCTTAGCGCGCATTCCATTTATCAATGTCAATAAAGTGATCGAAACCAATGTGCGTAATCTGGCAGGTGTCCCGTCGATTATCTATGGGATGTTGGGATTGGCTATTTTTGTACGCGTCTTAGCGCCATTCACCAGTGGGGTTGCCTTTGGTGTCAATGTTACGCCACCACCGACAAGCCGCATTGAGAATTTGCTCCAAGAACCCGACATTCTCGAAATTCAGTTAGAACTCGATACAAATTACCAGATTACGAATTTCACAGGGGCTGAATGGCTGACTGATAGCGATGCACAAGCACTCGTTAATCTATATCGCCGTCTGGGAACACCATCCATCAATAACACAGGTAATATTTCACTTGAACGTACCGAAGCCGCGATTGCTGATCTATTCGGCGTTCAGATTTTAGATGCAGTTCCGACCAATGCCGATCCTTTAGGATATGAACGTGTCGCAGCAGGATTCATCGAACTAAATACCTTGCCGATGTCGGTGGAACAATTTGAGGCGCTTGGGCAACAATTGCGTCGTATCACAGGCTTTACGGTCAGTGGACGCACGATCTTATCGGCAGCGCTCACACTGGCTTTATTGATCTTGCCTGTGATTATCATCAATTCACAAGAAGCCTTACGCGCTGTCCCCAATGCCTTACGAGAAGCCAGTTATGGACTCGGCGCAACCAAGTGGCAAACAATCTGGCAGACGGTATTACCCGCTTCGATCCCCGGTATTATGACAGGGACAATTTTAGCGGTATCGCGTGCTGTCGGTGAAACTGCACCCTTGATTGTGGTTGGTGCATCCACATTCTTGCTTACTGATCCAACAGGACCATTCTCGCAATTTACCGTTTTACCAATTCAGATTTTCCAATGGACAGCCCGTCCACAAGAACAATTTCAATTCATTGCAGCAGCAGCCATTATCATTTTATTGTCACTGGTATTGGTGCTGAATGCAGTGGCTATCATTATCCGTAATCGCTTTTCAACGAGGTATTAAGCGCAATGGTTTATATGCCAGAAATCAAAAAAGACGCAGATTATGCGTTGATGCTCGATCAAGTTAATGTATTTTATGGCAGTTATCACGCTGTCAAAGATGTCACAATTCCAATTGAACGTGGCAAAATCACTGCTTTCATTGGTCCATCAGGTTGTGGTAAAAGTACGGTCATCAAAACGATCAATCGCATGAATGATCTAGTCGATAGTGCGCATGTCACAGGTAAAATCATGTATCGCGGCAATAACCTCTATGATACTAGTGTTGATCCTGTTGAAGTCCGCCGTCGGATTGGCATGGTTTTCCAAAAACCGAATCCATTCCCAAAAAGTATCTTTGAAAATGTTGCTTATGGCCCTCGTTTGTTGGGGGTTAAGAATAAAGATATGCTTCAGGATATTGTTGAACGTAGCTTGCGCGGTGCTGCCTTATGGGATGAAGTCAAAAATGATCTCAGTAAATCAGGCTTGGCGCTTTCGGGTGGGCAACAACAACGCCTCTGTATTGCACGGACAATTGCAGTTGAACCTGATGTCATCTTGATGGATGAACCTGCATCAGCACTTGACCCGATTGCTACCCAACGCATTGAGCAACTGATGCGAGAAGAACTTGCAGGTTATACTATCGTTATTGTCACCCATAATATGCAACAAGCCCAACGGGCTAGCGATTACACCTGCTTCTTCAATATTCGTAAAGAATACCGTGACGGCAAAGAAGTTCGCTGGGGTGAACTGGTTGAAATGGCACCGACACAAGACCTTTTTACCAATCCACAAAGCGAAGAAACTCACGATTATATCAGTGGTCGTTTCGGTTAAATTTAACGCGTTCATAAGTGACAACGCTCTACGCTGTAGAGCGTTTTTGTTTCAATATCCGAAATTCCTCAAAATGCGTTGGCGTGTATTCCATGCGATACCTACGCCAATCAGTAAAATAGTCATACTTATTAGAAAAATGATCCAGTCAGGCAGTGTTTGAGGGATTTGTTGGTTTGTTTCTAAGATAATTAAAGCAATCAGAATCGTTAACAAGCTGGTGATTAAAGCCACTATAAAGCCCATCGTACTCCAAAATTGAGCGCGTACCCGTACTCGTTGTTCGTCAGTGCCATTTTTCTTAGCCCACCACCACTTGACGACCCATCCGATTATCATACCAATGATGGCGATACCCATTGTTAATCCAGCAAATAGCGTCCCTTGATTGATATTAAAAGGAACGATTGCTAAGAGAAAATATAAAATGATATTTGTAATGAAATAAGACAAGATAACACTATATTGAATCTGTGCAGGGAATGAGTCTTTACCTTTTTTGGGTTTTTCAGCACTCGTCATAATCAATCTCCTTTTTAACCAGTATACGCGATTATCATCGTGCGATACCCTCTAAAAAGTGGGGGGATAGATTGAGCTATTGTTGGGGAAATTAAATATTTGCCTAAGAAACAAAAAGAGGCGACCCGTGTAGGTCACCTCTTTGGGTGTTCGCTTAGTAAATATTAGGTGAAAGTCCATGTTTTCTACACAAAATTTCTACTTCATTTTGAAAATTGGAAGGGGCGTTGGGATGAATATAAACATCAGTGATTAAAGCCTTTACATCAACTAGAATAAAGTATCCAAAGCTTCCATTAGATTGTTTGTGTCGTTCACTTACCTCTGTCAAACTACCTCTTTGGTTCTCTACGGGAGCAAACATAGTATCTATGACAAAGCGATATTCATTCTCCCAACTAAGACTATCTCGTTTCTCAAATATTTTACCTTCTGAATGCAGTGTTTTAGGTTTATAAGTTGAACGATCAATATATTTAACTTTATCTTTGAGCACTTCTTTTGAAGTGTATACATCAAAATTCTTATTTAGAACATCAAGCGTTGTCTTAATGGCTAACCCTTTTGCTTGCTCATCTGTAATGTATTCATCCCATGCCTTTGGATTCAATTTATCATTTATATGCCAACAATTGATTATCCACCTCAATAGTCTTTCATATTCATCTTGAGTTTCATCATTATTTAAGAGAGATGATTGGTGAACTCTCGGAAGACTTGCGTAGTGCCTAGACCTCATTAATTTTTCACCAGTAGTTGGTATCCCTTCTAATTTATCTGATTGTGAAGCAGCAGTTCCAAAATAAAGAGATTTTTTTTCTAAGATAGATTCAAATTTCCACAAGTCCATATATCGCCAAACTGTAGTCATAATTTTCCTTTAATAATATATTGTGTTAACAAGTAGATGATTTGAACCCTATAAATCTTACTTGAACTTTTAAAGCCCTTTTTAATTCTATTGTTAACTTGAAAACAAAAAGAGGTGACCCGTGTAGGTCACCTCTTGATTGTAGTGTGTTAAGGTGGGTTGGATTAGAATCCGCCCATGCCCATACCACCCATGCCGCCCATACCGGGATCCATTGGCATACCAGCATCTTCTGTTGGGATGTCGGTGATGAGTGCTTCAGTGGTTAAGATCATGCTTGCGATAGATGCAGCGTTGTTGACAGCACCGCGTGTTACTTTCGCAGGATCTGGCACGCCAGCTTCGATCATATCGACATATTCACCTGTCATGACATTGTAACCAATGCGATGATTTTTACGGCTCTTTTGTAAACGACGCACGTTATCAATGATGACCGCACCATCTTCACCTGCATTCGCTGCAATTTTCTTCATTGGTACTTCGAGTGCGCGACGAACAATATCAATACCTGTGTTTTCATCGAGAATATCGAGTTTGATGTCTTTGAGGGCTGCAACTGCATTGATGAGTGCAACACCACCACCCGGTACGATACCTTCTTCAACAGCAGCACGGGTTGCGCTGAGCGCATCTTCTACGCGATGTTTTTTCTCTTTGAGTTCAGTTTCGGTTGCTGCACCAACTTTGATGACAGCGACACCACTGGTTAATTTAGCTTTACGTTCTTGCAACTTTTCACGATCATAATCGCTGGTGCTGTTATCGTATTCAGCTTCAATTTCACGAACACGCGCATTGATTGCATCTTCTTCACCAGCGCCGTCAACAACGGTGGTTTCGTTTTTGGTAGCAACAACTTTCGCTGCGCGACCCAAATCTTGAACAGTCACGGTTTCAAGTTTGCGACCAGTTTCTTCGCTAATCACTGTACCACCTGTGAGGACAGCAATATCACGGAGCATTGCTTTACGGCGATCACCAAAACCGGGAGCTTTAATTGCGAGAACATTCAACATACCGCGTAATTTATTCAATACGAGGGTAGCGAGTGCTTCACCATCAACATCTTCTGCGATGATGACAAGTTCACGTTTACCTAATTGGATCAATTTTTCGAGGATCGGGAGCAAATCTTGTGCGCTACTGATCTTCTTATCATGGATCAAAATGTAGGGATCTTCGATTTCAGCTTGCATTGCTTCTTGGTTGGTGATGAAGTATGGGCTGATGTAACCACGATCAAATTGCATACCTTCGACGTAGTCCACTTCAAATTCGAGTGAGCGACCATCTTCAACTTGGATGATGCCGTCTTTACCGACTTTATCCATTACTTCTGCAATTAAGTCACCAATTTCGCGGTCTTGAGCAGATACACTCGCGACACTTGCAATTTCTGCTTTGGTATCAATTGGGGTAGCTTGTTCGAGAATGAAATCAGCGACAACGCTCGCAGCATGTAAAATACCACGTTTGAGGAGCATTGGGTTTGCACCAGCAGCAACGTTCTTCAAGCCTTCGTTAACGATAGCTTGTGCGAGGACGGTTGCGGTAGTTGTACCATCACCAGCGATGTCGTTGGTTTTGGTAGCTGCTTCTTTAAGCATTTGAGCGCCCATATTTTCATAAGGGTCTTCAAGTACAATTTCTTTTGCGACGGTCACACCATCATGGGTAACGGTTGGTGCGCCGAATGATTTATCGAGTGCAACGTTACGACCCTTTGGACCGAGTGTTGTGCTAACTGCTTCTGCTAATTTATCAACGCCTGCTTTAAGGCGATTGCGTGCTGCTTGATTGAAAACGATTTGTTTAGCCATGTTTTCAGTCTCCTTGTTAGATTAAATAGTTAAAGTTTAGATATAGATAAAGGTATGGAGGCGTTTAGCCTTCGAGTACACCGAGAATGTCATTTTCTTTCATGATGAGGACTTTGTTGCCATCAATCTTGATTTCTGTACCTGCGTATTTTGCGAAGAGAACCATATCGCCAACTTCGAGATCAAGCGCCATACGTTCGCCATCTTCATCACGCGCACCTGGACCGACTGCGAGTACTTTACCTTGTTGTGGTTTTTCTTTGGCTGTTTCTGGTAATACGAGACCGCTAGCTGTAGTTGTTTCTTGTTCGACGGGTTCGACCACAACGCGATCATTGAGGGGACGTAAATTCATACTAAAACCTCCTATAATTCAATAGATCAACCTATTGACATTGATGATTATACATTGTCAGAAAATTAGCACTCATAGAATAAGAGTGCCAGTTACAACCAAAAATATATCAATTATGAGCGTAATGTCAACGGTTTTTAAGGTGTTCTAGCACAATTCTTATAGTATTGCTAATGTTTGTCGATTTTAAGTGAACGATACCTTGATGCGCCTTGATTCGCTTGGATTAGTCAATATGAGTACAATCAAATGATTATCATCATATGATCTAAAGGAACTCATAATATGAACTTTTTAGGCGGTCTCTGGAATTTAATGGAAGCACGTCGCAGACGACGTAATATGGAAACGGCAGTTGTGTTTGGGATTGGTTGTGGGGCATTTCTCATTTGTGGCATTATTGCTGTTATTGTGGGTAGTATCATGAATGCCGTTGAAACAGGCGCTGTCCGTAGTGCTTATGGTGCAGATAATGCTGCGGCTTGTCAGTCAATGCCTTCTGGACGTGATGATAAAGATAATATGCCTGATGCCGATAGTCCTCGTCAGATACTTTTGCTACAAGCCAATACCCAACGCCGAGATGCGTGGCATTCAGAACTACCTGCTCAATGGCAAGCAGAAAATGAAGCTGAGGTAGCACTCATCGGATGTGTAGAGCAAGAAGAAATTACTCTTGAAACTTGCGAATACAACCGAACAGCCGCCGATGGGGATGGCTCATTCACGGTACGGGTAGAATTAAAGCAATATCAAACAACACTGGTGTTAATCAATCCCGAAACAAGTCGGCGTATTGATTCACTCACTGTAACAGGGTCTGAGCCTGATGAATGCCCCGATAGTGATGATGTGACTGTCAGTGGCGATCAATTTGGTGATGCGGTTGAATGGGATGATTTCGCATCATGGATTGAAACATATGTCTTTGAGTAAAAGATGATAGCCATTATTAGACTATAATCACTGTTAATACGGAATTTGCTCATAAACAAACTCAGAGGCGAGTTATCATCATCAGATCATTAACGCCTCTTACGAAAATCTATCACAAAAATTAGGTATCTTTTAATCACAAAATTCTAACCTTATTGGTATAACGAATACCATCTAGGGGATGATGCGTGAAAAAATATCTGGAACTACTTAAAATAACATTTAAAGAATGGTCAGAAGATGATGCGCCACGTTTGGCAGCATCATTATCATACTATACGGCATTTTCACTTGCGCCATTATTATTGGTCATATTGGCATTGCTATCATTCTTCTTTGGTGATGAGGCAGCACGCGGACAAATTGTGGCACAATTCAGTAATGAAATCGGTGTTGAAAGTGCTGAATTTATCCAAGAGATGATTCAAGATTCTAGTGAAGGTGACGGTGGCATTATCTCTACTATTATTAGTGTGGTGATGTTGCTTGTGGGTGCAACAGGCTTATTTATGCAATTACAAAGTGCGCTCAATGAAATATGGGATATTGAGGTAGATTCAGGTGGTTTTATCTCAATGATAAAGAAGCGTGCGTTTTCCTTTGGTTTACTGATGACACTCGCTTTTCTATTACTCATTTCACTCGTTATCAATAGTGTGATTGCTTCGCTAGATACCTATCTGACAGGGGTCATGCCTGCCTTCCAATTTATCGTACAACTCATTACATTAATCGTCTCTTTTGGGATTAGTACAGCACTCTTTGCAATCATTTATAAATACATGCCGGATGCAACCATCGCATGGCGTGATGTCATGATTGGTGCAGCCGTAACATCTGCCTTGTTTACATTAGGTCGCTTTGGACTCAGTTTATATATTGGCACTATAGGTGTCTCATCCAGTTATGGGGCAGCAGGGTCATTCTTGGTTATTTTATTGTGGGTCTATTATTCAGCCCAAATTATGATGTTTGGTGCTGAATTTACGCAAGTTTATGCACGACGCTATGGCACGCAAATTATTCCAGAAGAAGGCGCATCGTTTAACGTACAACGTCAATTGGAAATGAATAACATCAGCATGAAAGATGTTGAGAAAGAACTCTTAGATGGCAATGTAACACCCGATCAGATTAAAAAAGCGGCTAAAGAATCAACGGATGCAACACCTGAACCTAGCAGCAGCGAAACGATTACAGAAATGGATCGTCCGATTATTGTCGGCGAAGATGCTAAAGTGGTACATTTCCATAAAAAACAACCTGATTATACAGTGATTATAAGTTCGCTGATTGGGGTGATTGGCGCAGCCGTTGGTTGGATACTAAGCCGTCGCGCCTCTGATTCATAATTAACGTCACTCTCAACATACAAGTTTTGGATAACACAGAGTTTGAAATCATGTCATCTCGTAGCCTTATTTGAACAGAAAGTTCTTAGCTTTTAGAACCTGTTTTGAATACACTATTTAAGATACTTCAAGACGCACCGTTGTGCGTCCCTAAGACCTATAATAATAGTCAATTGTAGGGACATCCAACGGGATGTCGAATAGAGTCTGACATCATGATTGAATTTCAAAACAGGTTCTTATTCTCTTAAACAAAATTCACGTGAATTAGCAATTTATTGCACAAATGAGATGCTTCCAACTATAGTTATACTACGCATATATGACTTAGTTTGGGAGCATTGACCACGCATGACGAAAGCACTCGCTGGTATCAAAATTCTAGATTTAACCCGTTTATTGCCCGGTGCAATTTGCTCGATGTTATTAGGCGATATGGGGGCAGATGTCATCAAGGTGGAAGACCCTTATGCGGGCGATTATGCACGCATTACGCCACCATTGATTGATGGCATGGGTGCATTTTTCCGAAGTAGCAATCGCAATAAACGTAGTATCGTCATTGACCTCAAGCAAGGCGAAGGACAAGCTGCATTTTATCGCTTGGTACAGGATGCCGATGTTGTCCTCGAAGGTTTTCGTCCGACTGTCACGGAACGCCTCAAGATAGATTACCCTACTCTAAAACAACACAATCCAAGTATCATCTATTGCTCACTATCAGGTTGGGGGCAAACAGGTCCTTATAAGATGGCATCGGGGCATGACCTCAATTATGTTGCGCTCAACGGGGTTTTAGGCAGTACACGGACACCGCATCCGCTTGGCGCACAGATTGCCGATGTGGGTGGCGCGTATGTCGGTGTGATGGGTATCTTAGCAGCCTTGTTTAAGCGCGAACGCAGCAATGAAGGCGATTATCTGGATGTTGCTTTGCACGAAAGTGCGATGCCTTTTGCCATGTATCAATTTGTTGAATCACTCACAGCAGGGATGGCAGGTGGCGACGGCACACTCACAGGGCGCATGGCATTTTATGATGTGTATTATAGCCAAGATGAACAACCTCTCGTTTTTGCAGCGATAGAATCAAAATTTTGGGCGAACTTTTGCCAAGCAGTCGATAAATCTGATTGGATCAATCGTCATCTCATCCCCACCGAGCAACAAGCACTCAAAGCTGACATGGTAGCGCTATTTAAGACGAAACCTGCTGCCGAGTGGGATGCGCTGCTATCCGATGCAGATTGCTGTTTTAGCTTGATTACGCCACCTGATGAACTTATTAATGATCCACAGATCAATGCGCGGATAATGGCTGGGCTTGATAATACGGGCGTACCTTGGATGCGTAGCCCCATCCGTTTGATTAGTGATGATACCTTTCAGCTTGGAAATGCCCCCCAGCAAGGCGAACATACGCTAGCCATATTGAAAGAAAATGGTTTTTCTGATGACGAAATTACACACCTCAAAGCAACCAATATTATCGGAAAATGATTTTAAGCATCAACTATATGACAATCGTTATGACCTTGTTTAGCAAGCGCTATCGTATAATGGGATATGGTCTATCTCTAGGAGGGGGATATATACAATGCCTATTATCAATCAGTGGGATAATACTGAAAAAACAGTCTATCTATTTATTATGTATGATGAATGGGATTGGTCTGATTATCAAGCTAATATGCGTGATGGCTACGAAGCAATCAAAACAGTCTCGCATAAGGTAGATATTATTTATGCGTATATTTCGGGATTACCATCTGGGGATGCTATTCATTATTTGACACTTGCTAGCGAAGCACAACCAGCTAATTGTTTTCGTAGTGTGATTGTGAATCCAAAGGGCGAGATTCTACAAATGATGATCGGTGCTGTTGATAATATGCGGAATTGGGAAGGTCCAAAATTTGTTAATACGGTTGATGAAGCCCGTCAGTATTTGATTCAAGCAGCTAGCGAAAATACAACAAATCGGTAAGTTTTGATAGAGAACACTACAGCGTATTGGGAGCTAAAGCTCGCTTGACAACAATTATTGTATAAATATGTCGTCAAAAGTTGACTTGAGTCAACGCATATTACGAGCCTGTGACTTGAGTCACAGGCGGTATATTAAGCATTATTCGCGTTAGTAACAACACTTAATTGACACTAACCAATTCAATATCAAAAATGAGGGTCTTACCAGCCAAGCGATGATTGGCATCAAGGGTAATCGTCTCAGCTTCAACTGCGATGATTTGTGCTGGAATCGGTTGATTACCTGCTTGCAGATACACTTCCATTCCGATTGCTGGTTCAGCCTCCGTAGGGAATTGGGAACGATCCAAAGTGATAACCATATCGTCACGACGTTCGCCATAGGCTTGTTCTGGTGGAATTGTTGTTTGGGTTGATTCACCAACGTCAAGGGTGCGGACTGCACTCTCGAAACCAGCAATCACTTGTCCTGCCCCAAGTGTAAATTCTAAGGGGTCGCGCCCATCACTACTATCAAATACTGAGCCATCTTCTAATGACCCTGTATAATGAATTTTTACTGTTTGTCCATCCACTGGATTTGCCATATTATTTTGCCTTAAATTATTAAAATACCCCACTAGACTAATGGAAACTCGAAAGTTCGTAAAGTAAGAGCTATGTTGGATCATGACATGCTTAGCTTTTAATAGGCAAGCATCTCATGCGCTTACTATAGAGATGTTTCCCCTTTTCTTTGCGCCTCTGCTACAAGGATTTTACATTCAAATTGTACCGAATTGACTTATCCATCAGTATCGGAGGCGAAAAAGCGTGTTGATCCTTGCTGTGATATGTTATCGCTATCGTTTACGGATTTTGTAAGGCGACAATGCGATCTGCTGCTGCACTAAAATTATAATTGCGTGCCACAGCAACTTCATAATTTATCAAGGCACGTTGCGTATTGCCCAGTCCTTCATAGGCTAACCCTGCATAGTAATACCATTCCTCAATACTGATCGTATCACCTGCATTGATGAGTTCGACATTGGCTAGATCAATCACATCTTGATAACGTTCTATTGCAAGATAGGCTTCAAAAGGAGCAAATTCGTACCAGAAGTAACGGAAGGGTAAGCCAATACTGCGAGCTTGGTCAAACGATGCTGCTGCTGCTTCGTATTGCTCAAGCTGTAGTTGTGCCCAGCCTTGATTGTAGTAGGCAAACGCATCGGCTTGACCATTTGCAATTTCTTCTTCTGATACACGGAGCGCGTTTTCTGCATTGAGCATAGCATCCCAGTTATCCCCGAGGATTTCTTGCACGAGTGCTTCGTCTTCAAGGTCGTAAATCACCAAGTAATCACGGGTGAAGGGTCGCCAACGGCTATCGAAATTATCATAATCGTAGCTGATGAGATCACCTTGTGGATAGCCTAGTAAGGGGTCTTGGAAGAAAAATACACCTTGAGCATCATCGTAACCGACCAATACGCGATTATGACTAAGCCAATCCCGATAATAATTTTCTCCTTCATAATAAGAATTTTCCACTAAGACAGGAAACCCTCCTGCTAGTAAATCTTTCATGAGGTCAATCGTACCTGCACGACGTACAATTGCACCATATCCGCGTGCTTGGATGGCTTCTGCCATCTCTTCAATGCGGACACTGGCATCAGCACCCCAAGTATTGAGTTCTTCACGCGCGAAAGCATTGTACGTATCGAGCGTAATTTCTTCAAAGAATGATAGATGAATGGATAAAGCGGCTGCTGAACAGCGATTTGTTCCTTGGTGTACCCACTGAAAGCCTTCTAACATCACACGACTTGGACGTGTTGCGTCTTGGGTATCGGTTTCTTGTGCGAATGCGGGTATCGCAACGAGTAGCAAAGCGATGATAAGTAACCATCGAGTCATTTTCATAAACTTGTTATCCTCTATACAAATGTGACCTATAACGCGATCATTGTAGTCCCTGAATCTTACGACTTGATTATGATAGCGGAGTGTCTTATCTGTGAATAGTCAATCTATGATCGTGGGGTTTCGGTATAGAATAACAATGCTTTATCTGATGAAGTCATGCTAAACTATAGGCGTTCAATTATCTTTACCTACACAAGCGCATGTTATCCCAACCTTATGAGCGATATGTATAACGACCATCCCCAAACACAGTATGTTCAGCACGAAGTCGATGATGTATATGATGAATCCATTGTCCAAACAGGCAAACAGCGTGTCATCCGTTTGCTGCTGATTGTCCTTGTTGCCTTATTAATCGTCGGGCTAATTATCTTTGGTTTGATTCCGTATGTGGCGATGCTCAATCAACCGATTGCGCTGCCGTTGCCACCTGCAATCCAAACATAAGCCTAGCGATAGCTCTCTAACGCTGTGTCAACAAAGACGGTATAATATGATAATTCAATGATCTATATCAGCAGGGGTGTAATCTTACATGAAAAATATCTTTATTTCCTTTTCACAACGTGATAATCGCTATATGGCAACCATGCGCGAGAATTTAATTCGCATTGGTTACAAACCTTGGATTGATCCCAAACCTCGTCCGGGGCAAGATTGGCGCTTTGAAATTGACGATGCCATTCGGTCAGCCGATGCTGTTTTGGTGATTGTATCGCCAGCAGCAGCCGAATCCGTTTATGTCACTTACGAATGGTCACTCGCCATTGGCTTAGATGTGCCTGTGATTCCTGTTATATTCTCAAAAGCGAAGATGCACCCACGCTTGCATATGCTCGAACATTTTGATTTCACATCCTTCACATCTGAACCTCAATTTTGGGATTATTTTAATCGGGAGATCAAGCGTATTTTGTCTGATATAGCGCAACCCAGTGAACCGATGAAACCTATGCAATTACAACAGCAACTTGCACCTGCTGCTGGTAATCCTGTCTTTACACGCCAAGTTATGCCAACCACACCGGGGCATTATCTTGTTATTCGGCGTGGACCGGGACTCAATGCTATTCATTCGCTCAATAAAAATGTTATCACCCTTGGGCGTGATAATACGAACGACATCACAATTGATGATCCTGAAGTCAGTCGTTATCATCTGCGCTTATCATGGAATGCCAATACCAATACCTATGTTGCTGAAGATTTAGGCAGCACCAATGGCACGCGCATCAATGGGGGTAGTCGTATCACTGACCCAACGCCCCTATATCCGGGGCAAGCATTGATGCTTGGCGATACAATTATTGTTTCGTATGAGGTCGTAAACTGATTTTCTCTAGCAATCATCAATAAATGATCTTTCTAGGGCGCATCATCCATAGATGCGTCTTTTTTATTTCAAATAGCTATAAATATTAATATTAATTACAAGTAAATCGTATTATATTAAGTATAGGATCAATGATAAAGGAAGATAAGTAGATGCCAGTGAGTATTGATTGGCTTATTGAAGGTCGAGTAATCTTTCAGTATTGGTGGGGTATTGGCACATTAGATGATGTTCATCGAGTGAATGCACAAACACTCGCAATGTATGAACAATATCCTAATCAAAGCAATATTCATACAATTGCAGATTCATCAGATCAAGATAGTGTTCAGAGCAGTATTAGTGATATTCGTGGTGCTTATACAGGATTAGACCATCCCCAAACAGGATGGGTACTTTTAATAGTCAATAATTCTGCAATCCGTCTTATTGGCAATATCATATTACACATAAGCTCCGTCAAGTTCCAACTCTTTAGAAACTTAACAGACTCTTTAAATGCATTAGAACGTATTGATCCGACAATCAACTTAAATCACATCAATCATGCTGTTATCAAGCGCAAAGAAACAGCAGATCATTAGACAAATAACTTTTAAATAAGCAGATCAATCAACGTGGATTAGGAGTAATTCATGTTATATTAATAATATAGTCAGTGAGGTAGGAAGATAAACAGATGCCAGCTATAGTTGATTGGCTTATTGAAGGTAGAGTAATTTATCATTACTGGTGGGGCAATGGCACAGTAGATGATGCACATAGTGTCAATTCACAGACACTCGATATGTATGCTCAATATCCTGAGCAAGAGAAAATCCATATCGTTGTTGATTCAACAAAACAAGATACGATTGATGTCAGCTTTACAGATGCACAGCAAGCCTATACGATTATTAATCATAATCAAATCGGTTGGGTTATCATTATGACTAATAATTCACTGATACGTATGATATGTAATGCCATATTGTATCTAACGCCTGTCCAGTTTCGGCTCGTCAGAACATTTGACGATGCCTTAGTCATCATGAAAAAACTTATGCCTGATACTGATTTTAAAGAAATAACATATGATATTATTACGCACAATCAAGTTCATAATTTAACCAAGTGACCTTTGCTATGACATTTTCTATTCGCCCGTGTTCAACAAATGACGAATTCACGGCAGTTGCTACCCTCGAAATGGCAATTTGGGATGTGCGCCCTGCCGATGCAATTACGCCACATATGCTGCATGTGATTCATCATATTGGTGGGATTATCATGGGAGCGTTCGATGATGAGCAAATGGTGGGGATGGCAGTTGCAACCTCAATGCAGCAAAACGGTCATTTATGGTCACATATGGCTGGGGTTTTACCTGCTTATCAAGGGCAAGGAATCGGCTACCAAATCAAACAAGTTCAAAAAGAATGGGCGCTAGCACACCATTACACAACGATTCATTGGTCATTTGATCCTGCGATGCGCCGTAACGCTCATTTTAATTTTCGGCAATTAGGAGCAACGACTCGGCAGTATCATAAGAATTTTTATGGGGTCATGAGCGACGGTCTCAATGCAGGTGTACCCAGTGATCGCTTTGAAGCGATATGGGATTTATCAGCAACACAAGCCCCCCCTAAAACGCCTCCTAACTTACCATTTTTGCTATGCTGCGATGATAATAATCAACCTCAGTTAGGATTAGATCCTAACTTTGACGCACCGTTTTATAGTATTGCTTGCCCTTATGATTTTCCTGCAATTAAGGTGCAAAATCTTGATTTAGCGCTTGAGTGGCGACATGCAATGCGTGATGCGTTCCATCGTGCCTTTGAACACGCTTATCATGTGGTTGATTTTGTTACAGATCGTCAGGCACAACGCTGTCATTATGTCCTCCACAAAATAGATCATCCTAATGCAGACTGATCGCGCATGGATTATACGAGGGGATAGTCCGCACACTTGCTCGCTAGATGCAGGGGCATTGTCGATTAAGTGTATGTTCAATGGGAGTGTGGTCTACGAAACACCTGAAGGGCGCTATCGGGTTGATGATTCGCAATATCTAATCCTCAATGATGGACAAGCCTATACCATGCACAAGCGTGCAGATGTTTTATCGGTCTGTGTATTTTTTCCATCCCAATGGGCATCCGATATTTTAGGGAGTTATATCCAGCCTGATGATGTCTTGCTGGATCATCCCTTACAAGATCAACCTGTTCACTTTTTTGAAACCTTACAATATCACGATCAACTCGTATCTCCTTTTATGAGCAAAATTCGTGATCTACCTCATATATCCAGCGTTACCTATGAAGCGCCTTATGAAGAATTTTTACGGCATCTACTGGCAGCCATGCTCCAAACACAACGTAATATCGCTCGCCAAGCTGAAATTTTGCCTGATGCACGCCTCAGCACGCGCTTAGAGTTATTACGGCGTTTGCATATCGCACGCGATTATCTCCATGCCAGTTATCAGGATGTACTCACCATTGACCAACTTGCAAGCGTCGCAGGTTTATCACCGTATCACTTCATCCGCAAATTTAAGGATTTATTTGGTAGTACACCACATCAATACTTACAAGCACTACGCATTCAACAGGCGCAACATTTACTCCGTACAAGTGACGATAGCATTACAACAATTTGTTATGCGATTGGTTTCCAAAGTTTAGGCTCATTTAGTAGCTTATTCCATAAATCAACAGGCTTATCTCCGCGCCAATTCCGCAAACAGCGTCGCTTATCGAAATAGCGCAATTTTAAAGAAGTTTTAGATCGTACAATGCAGTATCATCAAAGTATCTGACAATTATGACGAGGAATTTTTATCATGGCTGATTTAGTCCGTGAATTTGTGATGGCAGCGCACCGCGATTTAGAACAAGTCAAAACCCTCTATGCGGATCACCCTGAACTGATTGATGAGCCCGTTGAATGGGGACCGGGGCAAACTGAAACACCGCTCCAAGCAGCAGCCCATACAGGACAACG
This sequence comes from Phototrophicaceae bacterium, assembly GCA_049680565.1. Lineage (GTDB taxonomy): Bacteria > Chloroflexota > Anaerolineae > Aggregatilineales > Phototrophicaceae > JAUZRW01. The sequence goes on along the minus strand of JBAUIA010000122.1, from coordinate 5,133 downwards.
TACCATTGCGGAATTTCTGCTTGCTAATGGCGCAAAACCGAACATGGTTGCTTACGCTAGCTTAGGCGATACCGCTCAATTTAATGCCTTACTCGCGCAAGACCCTAATCATATCCATGAAATTGGCGCACATAATTTTAGCTTGATGTTCCATGCTGCTTTTGGTGGCAATATTGATATTATCGAAACCATTTATACGCATGTGCCTGATGTTGATCTTGGGCGTGCGCTCTTGGCAGCGATTATGGCAAATCATACGGATGCTGTTGCATGGTATATTGCGCATGATGCACCATTGGATGCGACTGATTTCCAAGGACGGACAGCGCTCGAAATGGCTGTGGAATTTGAAGAAGACTCCCTCATTAAGATGCTCAAGGACGCTATCGGGCATGATAATCTGGAAACATGCCCCAATTGTGGCGAAAAAGGCACGCGCTATCTCGCTAACTTAGAAGGCAGCCCGATGAGCGCTCATACCAAATTTTTCAACTGTAAAAATTGTGAGCAGGAATTAGAGGTTCGCAAAGTCGGCTAAAAGCATAAATTGCGTAGGGGAGCATTTTATATGCTCCCGTTTTCTATCATTAAAACGTCACAGGAATTGATTTGTAACCATGAAACGCATGGGTATCATATTCAAGATCAGTGGTGGCTAAGGCTAAATTTGGGAAACGTTTAACCAATGTTGGCATTGCAATTGCGCCTTCAAGACGCGCTAAAGGTGCGCCAAGGCAATAATGAATCCCACCGCCTAAACCCAAATGTTTATTGGCATTTGTGCGTTGAATATCGAAATCATCAGGGTTTTCAAAAACGTCAGGATCACGGTTCGCTGCATGTAAGACGATAAAAACCCCATCCCCTTGTTGGATGGTTTTGCCCCGAATTTCAACATCTTCAAAGGCATAACGGAGTAGGGTTGTGGGGGCAGGACCGTTATAGCGCAAGGTTTCTTCAACCAAGCCCGATGTAATTTCTGGATTATCGAGATTATCGCGCAAAAGTTGCATTTGAGCATCATACTTGAGCAATGCCACCATCCCATTACCGATTAAATGCGTGGTGGTTTCGTGACCTGCTGCCAAAAGCAAGAAAATCATCGACATCATTTCTTGGCGATCCATTGTATCGCCTGATTCTTCGGCATCGACTAAACCAGTCAGCACATCGTCAGGTTTTTCAGTAGCACGACGGTCAATTTGCTCATTCATATATTGGGCAAATTCCATGCCTGCCATCATCTGGTCTCGCTGATCTTCCCAACCGAAAATCATGCGCTTAGTCCAATCACGGAATTTATCTTGGTCATCACGCGGGACACCCAATAACTCGGCAATGACAACCGCAGGGACAATTGCTGCATAATCCGCCATGATGTCCATTGCGCCCTTATCAGCTACATCATCGAGTAGGGCATCGCAGACTTCTTGAATGCGTGGGTGCATCTTACGAATGATACGCGGTGTGAAGGCTTTATGAACGAGTGTGCGTAAGCGTGTGTGATTGGGCGGATCCATATTGAGCATATGTTTATCAATGCCGAGTGGATCATTCATATTACCTTGCCATTGAGCATGAAATTCAGATGGCATATTGCGCTCAAGTTCTTTGCCGATACGCAAATCTTTGATGAGAGTCGCACAATCATCATAGCGCGTAATCCACCAAAAGCGATTGCCCGTCACAGGACCTATCGCACAATGGACAGGGTCTTCACGGCGCATTTGATGATAGAGTTTATGATTGCCATTATCAAAGACATTATAGGGATTCGGATGAGTCATTTCTGCCATGTGATGCTCCATTTATGATTATCGTGATGCTTATAGTGTACATGATAATGGACATTGTGTCTTACAAAATTATACAAGGTCAATATGTGGATAAGTGAAGTAGATCACATGTAACCAATATCCTATTATCGCTAGTCAATAAATGATACTGCTGGGAAAAAAGTGAAATAAATTTCATGGCAGAAGCCAAATCCTAGTCAGTCAAAGATTGAGAATCGTGTTTTAGTGCCTGTTTTTCTTTGTGTTCTTCGTGCCATCGTGGCAAAATTGCTTTTTAGTACGTAACTTATACTGCTTCATTTCACATCAGACGTAAGAAGTATAGAACACGTAGGTGTACGATAACGTGTAAATTGAGTATCGTTTAGTGAGATGATACAAAGGAAATTTGATGGGCGTACTCAAAAAATGGCTATCTACAGGATTACTCATTGCAACATGGCTTTTCATGTTCCAGTTCATCACAGCAATAACAGATTGGACGTTTGCGCCTTGGGGTAGTATAGACATCATCTATATCCCTGAATCAGTGAGTGGTTGGGAACTGATGCTCAATCATTTTTTTGATGTTGGGATGGGTCAATATATTTTTAGCATACCCGTCATTATCTATAGTATTATGACATGGTGGCGTAGCGAACGTTATCATCAAAATAAGGCGTTTATCTTAGCAATTAATAACATCATGCTCATTATGGGGTTGTTTGTTGCTGGCAGTGTAGGATATTCACTCAATGGTCTCATATTCCCACCGATAGATATACCACCAGAACGCTATGTTGAAACCATCGGATACCACACAACAGTTGTCCACCTTATCACTTGGATAATCGTTTATGCTTGTTGGATAGTTTTGCAGCGTCAAATTGTAAAAGATCAACGCAAGTCTAAGCAATATACTGATAAGTATGACGCAAAACTTAATGCCTCTCGGCAACGCCTAAGTGATGATGCAAGCGATCATTTTTTAGTGAGCATCGACAAGCAAGCATCACAATTACAGCAACTTAGTTGACCTGATTTTTCAATTTTTGTGCTGTCTAACTTTGCTGTTCCCCGTTGCCGAAACCGTATGCAATCACATAGGCTAATTGTATTGATACTCATCATCAAAGGGCATAATTTGGTACATACCTCACAGAACACCCAGCAGCAACAAGTTCGGCACGTATTATTGACGACACTCGGCTTAAATTTACTGGTTGCTGTGAGTAAAATCTTGCTAGGATTTGCCACAGGTGCATTAGCCATTACTGCCGATGGTTTCCATAGTTTGACCGATGGTGCGGGTAATATTGCTGGCTTGATTGGCATTCATTATGCTGCACGCCCTGCGGATGATAATCATCCTTATGGGCATCAACGCTTTGAAACGCTGGCTGCTTTGTTGATTGGTGGTTTGTTGTTATTAACCGCTTGGGAGATGGTTCAAGGGGTGTTTGATCGCTTGCAACAAGCGATTCCGCCGACTTTATCGCCCTTAGTGTTTATCGTTTTGACCATTACATTGCTCATCAATATTGCTGTTAGTCAGTATCAAACGCAAGCAGGTAAACGCCTCAACAGTACGATTTTATTAGCGGATGCTGCCAATACGAGTGCCGATGTTTTTGTGACCTTAGCCGTGATTACAAGTAGTGCGATTGTCGCGCTAACAGGTTGGGCGTGGGTCGATATTGTGGCAGCGATTGTGGTCGTGGTGTTGATTGGTCGTGCAGCATGGGATATTCTCAAGCAAACAGGTTTGGTGCTGGTCGATACTGCCCCTTATGAAGCACAAGAATTGCATGATCTGATGGCAACTGTCCAAGCTGATGTTGTCCGCGCACGCAGTCGTGGCACACGCGATGCAGCCCATCTTGATATTGATGTGCATGTACCACCCGAAATGACAACTGACCATACCAATAGCATTGCGTATGCCATTCGTAAGCAATTAAACGAGCAATTGGATGGACTTGAAGCGATTGATATTCAATTTATTCCACACCATCCACATGGACGTGACCCTGTTTTGACCGCACGCGCTTATGCCGATGCACTCGGCATTGCCACCCATGAAGTGCAAGTTTCACAAGATACACGCGGATGTATCCTCGAAATGCACGTCGAGGTTGCACCTCAGCAAACCTTAGCCGAAGCCCACGCGATTGTCAGTGCTTTGGAAGCAGATGTTGCGGCTGCCTTACCTGATATTGACCGTGTTGTGACACATATTGAACCCATGCAATCAACCATTATCACAAAAGATGATATGGATACAGTTGAAAGTGTTCAAAAGCAAATTATGGCATTACTCAACGCGCATTATGCTGATGCAGGTTGGCATGATGACATCGTTCATGCGCTGCCACATGGAATGGCGCTCAGTATTCACGCAACTTTACCAGCAAATATCACAGTAGAAGCTGCCCATGCTTTTGCGGAATCTGCCGAAGCCTTGCTCCGTACCCAAGTACCCGATTTACAGCGCGTGACAATCCACACTGAACCCTTTGACCACGAATAGATATAGCAAAACCGATTAAAAGCTAGCCAAAATTGTATAGGCTAAATGATGGCTCTTGAACATCAAAATAAATATTAAGAATCTAATCCTTTAGTTACTTGACCCCTATCCCCCCGACCTTTCCCCATTTACCTCGTTCCTCGGCATTGGAGAAAAGGTGCTTCTTGAGTCCCCTCTCCATCAGAGAGCATGCGAACGCATTGGGGAGGGGATACTTGGGGAGGGGTTTCAGTAAAACATTGCTTAACCATAGGGCAAGCATCAGCATTCCATTGTGTGAGTCAGTTCTATCATACGGTACAATCAAGATAGATGTTTCCTATTAATGAGGATAGTGCTATGAGACGCTTTTGGCTTGCGATAATTATTCTGTGTATTAGCATCAGCCCCATGCTTGCCCAAGAGGATGACACGCCTACACCCTATGAAATCGCCCTAGAACGCATTCTGGAAGCCGAAGCAAACAATGCCACAATTCTAATTTTATCAGAACTACAATTAACAGAACTTCCGCCTGAAATCGGCAACCTCAGTAACTTAGAAATTCTATATTTAAATAGTAATGAGTTGACGAGTCTACCCCCTGAAATCGGCACTCTTACCAATTTGACACAGCTATCTTTAAATGGTAATCAGTTGACAAGTCTACTGCCTGAAATCAGCACTCTTACCAAATTAACGGGGCTATATTTATCTAGTAATCAATTGACGAGCCTACCCCCTGAAATCGGCACTCTTACAAATTTAATAGAGCTATCTTTGTATTCTAATCAATTGAGGAGTCTTCCGCCTGAAATCGGCAATCTCACACATTTAATAGGGCTAGAT
>JBAUIA010000121.1:0-9320 GCA_049680565.1 Phototrophicaceae bacterium | reverse complement strand
ACCAATGGGCGACTTGGGATGGTTATTCACCTTGCCAGCGATGGTGCTAGCGCAAACGATCATCGCAACGCCCCTAATTATCGGTGTAACCTTGAGTAGTGTCCTCAGTGTTGATCCTGCTTTGCGCGCGCAATTGCAAGCATTAGGTGCAACCCAATTACAAACATTATTTGCAACACTCAGTGAAGCACGGTTTGGTCTAATTATTGGCTTAGTTGCAGGATTTGGCGCAATCATCAGTGAAGTTGGCGCTGTCATGCTCGTCGGGGGCAATATTGATGGCAGCTCGCGCGTATTGACAACCGCAATTGTCCTCGAAACACGGCGTGGTAATTTTGATCTTGCCTTAGCACTCGGCATCATCTTATTGAGCATTAGTTTCTTGACGAATTTTGTGTTGGTTATGCTCCAAGGTCGTGCAGGCATACCCCGTTAACGAAAGAATAGCGTTCACATGATACCTATTTACACCATTCATCATTTACAACAGCAGTATGATAAACGCATCATTTTAAATATTGATGCGCTCTCTATCCGACACGGTGAAATATTTGCCTTAGTTGGACCCAGTGGGGCAGGCAAAAGCACGCTATTACGCTTACTAGCGATGTTAGAAGCACCGACAACTGGTACGGTCAATCTACATCTTCATCAACAAAATTATGATTATGAAGGGCTTCCGATTCAGGTTCGGCGCGAGATAGCGATGGTTTTTCAGCGTCCTGTCTTATTAACGCGCAGTGTTCGGGCGAATGTGGCATATGGCTTGACATTAAGGGGTGAAAAGGCACGCTCTAGCAAAGTTGATGCCATGCTAGAGCGCTTGTCGATATTGCATTTAGCCGATGCTAAACCACGCACCTTATCGGGTGGTGAACTACAACGGGTTTCGATTGCGCGTGCGATGATTTTGCAACCTCAGGTTTTGATATTAGACGAACCTACCGCGAATCTTGATCCTCATAATATTGGTATCATCGAACAATTCCTGCGCGATCAACATACACAGCAGCAAACTACGATCATCATTGTCACGCACAATATTTTTCAGGCGAAGCGCCTCGCTGACCGTATCGGATTGCTATATGATGGCAATCTGATTGAAGTTGCCGATACACAAACATTTTTCGAGAACCCACACGATGAGCGCACCGCAGCCTTCACCAGTGGACACCTCATTTATTAGTTCATATCATGGATTAGTGGTATTGTTGTGTTCAAGGGCTAAAAGCAGTCATTGTAATTTTTGTATCCCATATTTTTCTATACTAGACTTATATGTATCTGTGATCTTTATTCGCAAAAGGGGATATATATGCCGTTATTAGAAGTCGATGTTCTTGTTATTGAGCAGATTATCATCTTCTTTTTTCTTGTGATTGCTATTGTGATGTGGATCGGGAATCAATTGCCTATTCCATACACTGTGGGATTAGTTATTGCAGGACTAATTTTAACCATCATACCAACGTTCCATATTGAATTACCTGAGCTTATCAGTGAATTAATTATGGCGCTGCTATTACCGCCGATTTTGTTTCAAGCTGCGTTTAAATTACAAGTGAAGACACTCCTAAAAGATTTCTCATTGATTGCAATGCTTGTAACGATAGGGGTGCTTCTGACGGCGATTATTGTTGCTGGGATTATCACGCTGCTTGATCCCACAATTGGCTTATTGTCTGCTGCTATATTTGGCGCATTGATTAGCGCTATTGACCCTGTATCTGTGATTGCCTTATTCAATGAAAATCATGTATCGCACCGTTTACGCACATTAATTGAGGGCGAGAGCTTATTGAATGATGGTACAGCGATTGTCATTTTTGCGATTGTTCTGCAAGTCGCACAAAGTGGTAGTGACCCTAATATTTGGATGGGCTTGCTTGATTTTATTCGGGTATCGTTTGGCGGTGTCTTAGTTGGGGGTGTGATTGGGTATCTTGTTGCGCGGCTTTTATACCATATTGATGACCCAATTGTTGAAATGATGCTCACAACGTGTTTAGCATTTGGCGCTTATTTATTAGCAGAACAATTTCATGTCAGTGGGGTTTTAGCAGTGGTTGCCGCAGGATTAATGCACGGATACGTTGGCTTCCATAATATGGGCGATAATACGCAACAAACAGTCTATACCGTTTGGGCATATCTTGCGGCTGTTTCAGAAGCATCGGTCTTCTTGTTGATTGGACTGACAGTGAATTTAGACGATATTCTCGCAAATTTACCACTCACAATAATTGCGATTGTTGCGGTACTTGTATCGCGTTTTGTGGTGGTCTATGGACTTGCTCCCTTACATACGCGCATTTTTCATCCAAAACGCCCCTTACCGTTTAGTTGGCGACATATTATGTTTTGGGGTGGTCAACGTGGGGCAGTCAGCCTCGCCTTAGCCCTGAGCTTACCACCTGATTTGCCACAGCGTGCGCCCTTATTAATCATGACATTTGGCGTTGTGCTGTTTACCTCTTTGATACAAGCAACCAGTATGCCATGGGTGATTAAGAATCTTGATCTAGGAGATGGAAACGAGGCTGTAATAGATGCTTAGAACATGCAGTTACGGCATGCGATCTATCTTTCCAACTTTATGCCGATGTATCCCTACATATCAGGTACGGCGATAAGTATTCAATACCATCGGATTTCCCACACGTAGCGTTATATCAGGATTGCCATCTGCTCGCTTGATTTGCTGAATAACATGCTCAGTTTGCTCAATCGGTGGATGGCGGGCAGCATAATAATCGAGTAATTCCTGTCCAGTATCATAGAATTTGACGTATTCAAAAGCAGCACTTTTCTCAAATACAAAGCGACCATCACCAATAATATGATGGATAGCAGCGTTGGCTGCTTCATCATTTGTATGTCGCCAATCGTCGGTATGCCTTGTTAATAAAATAGTGTCTGTTTTGCGAACCAGATGAATGGTCACATTGGAATGAAGTGGACGCAAATCAATTAAAATGCCAGATTTACGTAAGACACGCCATGTTTCTTCAAGGGTACGAACCATACCCTGATGGGTGATACATCATAGCGACCAAGCAAAGAGAACCGCATTGAAGCTAGCATTTTGGAAAGGTAGATAAACGCTATCTGCGACAGCAAATTGTGTATTTTCAGCGACATAGTCTTCTGCAATTTGAAGTCCTTCAATATCTAAATCAATCCCTGTGACACGACGGGTTATTTCATGATAGAGCGCTGTTAAGCGTCCGCCACCTGTGCCAATTTCGAGGACATCCTGACTGGTAAAATCCAATAGGCTATGTAATTTTAGATACTCTAAATTTTCAGGGTCATAGATAACAGACATTGTTTTCCTTTTAGGAGCAGACGAATCTACTCGCCATCAACAATTTTTAGAGCCTCTTGTGCTTTGATCGCCACTCAAACAGCTTTACACTAAGTATCAATAATAAGCAGTGGCGACTAACGAGCGTCCACTTAAATAACCTGCTGCATCCCCTGTACCAAGTGAAGCAGTCGCGCATGTCCAACTGCTGAGGGCTGTGCCTGCTTTGTACCATTCCAATGTAACCACATGCTGTCCCGCATCGAGCGGTATCGCTATAGTGCCTGATAAGGTAACATTTGGTGGGGCAGTTAAGCCGACAGGGCGTGAATGCGATGCCGATTGTGGATATGCGGTATCGTCAATGACGAGGCGTAAGGCTAAATAATCATTACCGAGAGCTTGTGCTTCATCGACATTGCGCGGTAATAAAATCCGCGTTCCAGCGACAATTGTACTGCTCGATAAATCATTGATAATCTTGACCAAGTCAACCACTTGAGCAATCTGCGCCCAACCATCTGCAAGGTTTTTATCAACGATAATTTGACCGAGTGTATCGCCTTGTTGCACCATATAACTTTCATATTGCCCTGTAAGCTCCGATGATTCAGCTTCGGCAGCGATAGAGGCGCTTGTCTCTTGAATGCGATAGAGCCATGCAGCCGTATAGCCTTCTTCATTATCTTTTGTACGGACTTGCACCCACTCATTATTTTTGCCAATTTTGCCAAGTGCCTCATCACGCGCTTCGATGACTTCAACAATTTCACCTGTGGCAATATCTCCTACAATTTTACCGTTGGTGCGCGGTGCTTCGCGGATGCGATTGGTTTTTGTGCTGGTGGATACAATATATAGCTTGTCATCGGGGATAGCGATCTCGCTTGCGACAGGCAAAGATGGCGCATCAATGATATTTGGGGCGCGTCGATTAGGCTGCACATTTATCAGATAATTACAATTGAGTAGAGCAGGGCGTGGTAAATTAATCGTGATTTGCATACCATCAATTGCCATCCACTGATTCTCGCGTGTGATTTGCACATCACTCTGGAGATTGTCCGCTACCCATGCTGTCGTTAAGCTGCCTTCTGTTTGCAACGCACCATCTAAGCGTAAATTACCGCGTACCGTGAAATCGCCATCAATTGTATCAATGATTGTGGGTGCAGATGCAGCGACAGGTTTCGGTGTGCCTTTGGTGACAACAGCCGAGCGTACACTATTATCAACACTGCTTGGTGCGCTATTACCATCAAAGTGGACACGCGCGAGTGGGATGTGGTCAGGGTTTGGACGTGCATTGTTCGGAATGAGAATAAATTTAGGGCGCTCAATCACACGGGCATATTGTATTTTGCCATCAACCTCTTGCTGATAGGCAAGTTCTTCTTCATCATCGGCATTATCAGGGAAGCGTTCGGTGTAGGCAATCGCTAGAATGATCGTTTGACCTTCACGGTTTGGGAAGGCTAAATTCGCCGTTTTTGGCAATATGATTTGTCGTCCTTGTGCATCGAGTGCCAAGCCTTCGGAGATTGATAAGCCCCCTTTACCGCGTACATCTGCAATCGTCACTTCTAAGCCTTCGGCAACCCCTGCGGAAAACAAATTGCGCGTCAGACTTTGCAATGTGTCGCGGTGATAGGTTTGATCGGCAATAAAATCTTCGGCTTGTAAAAATTGTCTGAAAAAATAATTAACTCGCATACGGTCTGCCATTGTCATCCCTCGTTTTAGTCATCATCCACTATCAAGGTATCGAACCCAATTGTTGAAAAACGCCCGATTTGCATTGTGGGGGTTTCGACAATGAGTTTATAACTTGTATGAGCAGGTTTTTCTTGGTCAATAATAGCGCGTGCAATTGCTTCTTTACGCTGGTAATTTACAAATGTTGGATCAGTCATGATAATCCGTACTTCAAAATAATGAGGCGTTGGTTCGCCTAAGATGGTATCTTCACCCAATTGGGACTTAACGCCTAATTGCATCGGATGATCCCACACACGGATTTGTACCAGTTCATCTTCACTAATTAGGGCAGCATCATAAACTTGTGCATTGAGGTACGTCAATAACATCTGCTTGAGTCCATCTAGCGTACCACGTTTACGGTATAAGGGGACAACCCGTTGGATAAAACGGCGTTTTTCTGCCATCGACCAATCATCACGCAAGCTGAGTGCCACCCATTGCCCTAACCAAGGCACGAACGAATCAGGTGTTCGTTGCGGATTAAAATAATCATGAATATGATCTAAGACTTGTTCAATACCGCGCTCTTGCGGATGAGCTGCATCTTCAGGTAAGCCATGCAAAATTTTCTCAAATGCCAGTAAGAAATACCCCAAAAATGGCGATGCGTCCTCACCTTGAAAAATTGCAGGTAAGTAATTGAGATACTCGCTTGGAGATTGTTCTTGCTTATCCATCGAACCCTCCTGATTGCTGACGGAGATTCAAATCAAGCAAAGCAGGTAATTCAATTGGGGCAAGTTTTAGCCCAATCAAACGCTCAGGTTTTTGTGGATAAGTAAATAAGCGCTCATAATCATGCCGATACCGAGGCACAATCTGCACATTTTGGACATAATCGACCCCGTCTGTTGAATCTAAAATTTGAATTAGTTCTGAGATAAAGACATTACGCCCAAATTCCCACCCTTTGCCATCATCTCCTCCGATTATCGGATGTAAATATTGGAATAAGTGTTGCCCTGCGACAATTTCCACACGCTCCACTAAATAATCAGGATGCAGTACCACATCCGCTTGCACCGTAAATGGCATATATTCAGGGGCAACCACATGATGCCGTGTGGTTAGCGTGCGACGGGGTAGGAAAAAATCGTACAAGCTATCGAGCATTGCTTTATCAGGTAAGGGATAAGGGGCGGTGCTTTCGGGCAAGATAACGAGGCTAACATGCCCAGCCATGGGTTCAAAGCGTTTTTCGGCTGATGGATGTGCCAGATTCAAGCGTGGGACACAGGTTGCGCGTGCAACAGGTGGTAAGCCTTCTGCTTGCCAATGCAACATAGCGAGTTCTTCATAATCACGGGCTGTCACAGCACGATACGGTGCGCGTAAATCACTAATCACATCATGAATCGCAACCTCAATATCATCTGACAAACTATCGACAGGACGATCTGTCAATAATTGGAGAAAGGTGCGGTAATTTTCTTCTGGAATCTGATTAACACGATACAAACTCAATTCAGTTAACCATGAAAATAACTCTAAGAGTGCGACCCCTGCATCACTCGGGTTATGATCTGTCCAATCAGGATGAATTTTTGGGATACGTTGTAAGGCTTCGGCTAACAACGTATCATAGGTACGATCATCGAGTTCAGGTAATGGTAAGGGCATTAGTCACGCTCCCCACTGATGCGAATATCATGATACCCAGAATACACTAAAAAGCGATTTGGGCGCGGTTTATCATCCCATGTGAGGTCAATATCAAGGAAGCGAATGTGATCGACCCCCATCATGGGTTCAAGCAGGGCATAAATATCCGATTGCTGAGGGACACGCCCGAATGTCCATCCTTGCCCATTGAAACCCAATAAGGGATGCAAAAAGGTTTGCAAGCGCCGATTGATTTCATATTTTGTAGCAACCGCTAAATCAAACGACTGTGGCACAAATTCAACGGTAATGGAGACACAAATCCAATCGGGTCCTGTTACCCATAGATCAATTGTTGGTGGGGCAACTGCGAGTAATTTTTCACGGACTTGTTCGATCAAGCCCAATGAGGGCATGGGTTGTGGCGCATGGCTATCAGGCACAATGACTAAACCGACTTGTCCAGTGGCTGCACCATGACCGGGAGTAATTGCAATTGCGCGTTTGATAGCTGCAATTTCATAGGCAAGATCAACATAATCATCGGCGGTTACGGCACGGTTATGATGACGCAGTAGGGTCGGACCTCGTTTTTTGGTGCGCGATAAGGCTTCTTGTTCATCGCCTCCTTGAGCAGGAACATGATTCAGAACACCTGCCACACGCGGAATCGTCGTTTTAAGTTGGTCAATGCGTTTTTCATCAACATTGCCTTTGCGTGTGCCACCTGTGCGATAGGTGATGCGGATATTATTCGCACCTGCTGCTGGCACTGCCCCGAAAATACCATTACCAAAGCGCACCAACCCTGTACTGCGATTGAGTGTGTAGTGTTGGTCATCCGATTGCGAACTGTAGAAATCGGTCACTTGTTGCCATGTTGACCAACTCCTATTTTGTTGTACCATCAATTGTTGCTCGGCTAAGATAGGATCGTCGGCTTGAATGGTAAATTGCTGATGGGGTTCGCCTGTGCTTGAACCTAGAATTTGATTGGAAAAACGTTGTCCTTGTAATCCCCATACTGTATTGATGAGCAGATGCCGTAAACGTGGTAACACTTTATATGACCCTTGCACCCAACGAATCCGTAACCAGTAGCCTGTTTGGTCAAATTCGGATGTTGGCATAAAATCATTCGCCCCAATAAATGAGACTGTTCCGCGCTCGGTGAGCATATGGGTATGGTCAATGCTTTGTAAGGCTTGCCATCCAGCAGGAGATCGATATTCCCAAACGACTTGTGCAGGATTATGACTGGTAATTGTTGCAGCGATACGATCGAGTTCGGCACGGTTGTATTGATTATCAATATCTAAGAAAAAAGTTACAGGTGCATTCTGAAATGGCAAAATATCATCAGGGCTGGTGCTTTCTACGCGCAGATACAAAGCAGGTGACGTATCTGTGGAACGATGAAATGGCTGAAAAACGCTAGATTCTGCTGCTGAAATATGGGTGACATCGCTATAGTGAAAATCATTATAAGCGAGGCAGGTATCGGCAGGGACTTCTGGCAGATACCGATAATCTATTGTGAAATAATTAATTGCTGGTGGACGAAATGAGGCTTCAATCAGTTGATATGTGCCACCTGTTTGGCGATATTGCTGCGGTAAGCCGTAATTGCCTTGTACAATCCGCACCCGTAGCCAATACCCATTATCACCATTGCTCAATTCTGTTGTGGATACACCCCAAGGCAAAACAAACCGTACACGCCCACTTTGTAAAAAGCAGAATGTGCCATCACTAAAATGATAGGTTGATGTACCTGCGGAGTCATTTTGTGGAGTTGATAAGCCGATTTGCTGCCATGTTGTGCCATCCCACATTTCCCATGATAATTGTAAATTTGCTGATGGTAGGACTGGCGGTAGCGGATCACTGGTTTCTGCGTTGACAGGATTTGTGATACCAATTTGGAGGGTAATTTCAGCATTGGGCTTGCTAAAGGCTTCGTCACAGGTGATGAAAAATGTACTGTTAAAACTGGGTTCAATACCAAATGGAAAAGCATCGGCGGATAAATCAAGCGGTTGCGAATTAAAATAAGCGCGTGGCGGAATCAAGCCTGTTTGGGAGGTTTCCGCGCTGATGCTTACCCGTTCAATGTACGGTAAATCGCGCAGCATCCACACATAATGCCCTGTGAGTGTTTCAATTTCGGGGTAGGCTGCTTGATCTTTACGCCCGTAACTCCCTGCTTTAACAGTGATCCGAATCCAACCACCGTCATTGACTTGCGCCCAATCATCAGGCACTTGGAATGAGATTGTACCATCTTGGGTGAATGCTAATGTACCATCATCAATGCGTGTATCAGGCGCATCTTCAGGAATACCTTTGCCAGTACGTCCGATTTCTGCCCATGCGTCCCCATTCCAATATTCCCATGCCAGAATCAACTTATCAGTCGCTTGACCTTGTTTCGCAAGTTTGACATCTAGGGTGATCGTTTCGGCTTCATCATCTGCTGTTTTCAGATGGATGAGTAATGGAAAGCGACGTTTTGCATGGAATGGCTCAAAGTTTTGCAATTCGAGGATACGTTCCGTTAATGGCATAATGTCTTCATTGCTGATTTTCTGTGGTGCAAGCGGTAATCGCAATTCAGCCCGTAGCCAACACGCTTCGATGTGGTTAATTG
>JBAUIA010000120.1:0-10815 GCA_049680565.1 Phototrophicaceae bacterium | reverse complement strand
GCCACATCGTATGTCAGAATTTGAATATAAAAATATTATAACAGGCTTAGTGAAAAAAATCACGGTTAATGCACAGGCTCAATCAAGTCGGTCTTATCTCGCTCGAATTTCATTAATCGCATCGACTCAATCAGCAAAGAAGCCCTCCTCATTGTCAGATTGATTGTAACGAGCTTATAACGATGTTGCGAGTAAATGAAAAGAGCTTTCATCGAACAATGAAAGCTCTCGAATTATCCGTTTACTTATGACAAAAACGGCGTATACAGCACGGCATAAAATAGCAACCATGCAATAATCACAAAGTACCAGAGTTTTGCCAGACCTTCCAACGCCCAATAATTGGCTTCATTATAGCGATGGTCTGCCCCACTACGATAAATATGCCCCATCATCAATAATGTAACCAGCGCATGGAGTGCATGATAGCCAATCATCAAACGATAAATCATCGTAAAGCGTAATTCAGGGGCATCACCAAATGGGATCGCAAATAATTGCTGAATCATCATCCCAAAAAAGATGAATCCTAAAATAATGGCTATCAACCAAGGTTGTTGGAAGGCAGGTTGATGATTGACTTTTGATTTTGCTTCGGTATGTAGCGCTATTTTCCAGCCTTGCCGTGCGAAATAGCCACTGATGATAATCACCAACGTTGCTACCGCAGGGATAATCGGATTGGGGGCTAAATCGGCACTGGGTCGCCAACCTTCGCTGAACCCTAATTGCCAATACACCACAATGAGCGCGATAAAAGTCATCATCCACGAAATTTGGAGAATGGTAATCCCTAAACGGTTATTGCTCATCCGTTGGGCGTGTTCGCGTGCTTCGATTTCTTGCTCGCGTTTGAGCTTTTCTTCTTCTGTTAGAGGATATTGCCGATTGATATATTGCATGATTTACAACCAATAAAACTCGCCAATGTTTGTGAATATTATAACAGATGCCCTCTCATTTTTTGAGAGATAGTCTGACTATCAAGATAGTCAAAAGTGATTGTAATATTTTGTAACAAAATAGCGTATAATAATGATCTATGGAGGTATTCACAATGACAAGCATACTCGGACAAATTGACCATTACACAGCGATCACCCAGCAACTTGCTATATCGGGGCAACCCTCACAAGGACATTTTTCAAAAATGAAAGCAGAAGGTGTGCAAATGGTTGTACATCTTAAAATTGAAGAATTAGAGCCTGTGGTGGCTGATGAAGAGCAACGGGTTGTATCAGAAGGCATATTATACGAAACGCTCTCTGTCTCGTTTAATAAACCATCTTACGAAACCTTTGATAAGCTGGCTCAATTATTACAACGTTATCAAAAATTAAGTATTCTACTGCACTGTAATGCAGGATATTGCACATCAGGATTGCTGATTCCATATTTGGTCTTATATCAGCATCAATCGCTTGAAGAAGCGACAAATAAAATGATCGTGCAAAAATTCGCGCCTCAATGGCAGACATTCATCACAGATACGATTGCAACGGCACAAGTATAAATCTAGGAGATACTTTTTGGGGATGTTGTCATTGAACATCCCCTATCATTTTCAATGATGTGGCTATCGTTGACGTTATGCCTCGTCTTGGCTTTCCATATCAAGCAATTGTGCTTTACGTTCTAATCCAAAGGCATAGCCTGTTAACTTACCGGTACTACCCACGACACGGTGGCAAGGGATAACCAGTGGGACAGGGTTTTTGTTACAAGCATTACCAACGGCGCGGGCTGCTTTTGGCTGACCAATCGCTTTTGCAATATCCCCATACGAGCGTGTTTCGCCATATGGAATCCGTTTCAGTTCATCGAGTACCCGTTGCTGAAAGGCTGTTACGCGAATATCCAACGGTAAATCGAGATGCGGTTGCCAACCTTGTAAATAATCTAAAATCGCTTGCATCGCATAAGTGATGTAATCTTTATCTTCGTAGATATGAGCAGCAGGAAATTCACGATGCAATTGCTCAACTAAGCTGGCTTTATCATCGCCCATTTCAATGGCACAAACACCGCGTGTGGTCATCGCTACTAATAAATAGCCCAAAGGACTACGCGCAATCGAATATGCTATTGTAATATCGTCAGCGCCTTCTTGATACATCGTCGGAGTCATGCCCATCACTTGATTCGCCCGTTCATAGACACGACTGCTTGAAGAATAGCCTGCATCTAAGGCAGCATTGGTCACGCTTTCGCCAGCTTTGAGGGATTGTTTAAAAGCGCGGATACGCTGGGCATCAGCATATTGGCGTGGTGTGATACCGACGACTTGTTTAAAAGTACGCTGCAAATGATACGGACTCCAATGAGCAACTTCACTCAGATCATCAAGCGTCAATGATGATTCTAAATGATCTTCAATATGTGTACACAACATCTGCACCCGTTGTGCTTGCTCATCTTGTGGAAATGTCATCTGTGGGGTGCAGCGTTTACAGGCACGAAAACCTTGTGCTTCGGCAGCAGCAGGCACGCTATAAAAATTCACATTCTCGCGTTTAGGTAAGCGTGCCGAACAAGATGGACGACAATAAATACCTGTTGTTTGTACGGCTACAACAAACTGACCATCATAGGCTTTATCTTTATCAACAACGGCTTGCCAATAAACACTCGCATCAGGTTGTGTCATCTTATCTATCCTTTTTTATATCGCTTGTAATATGACTATACATCACAAGCGAACCACCTGTCGCACGATTTCTTGCGCTCTTATTTAGGATGATTATGATTCATCGGAAACATCAACTTCACGCGGAATCTGATTACGTCCGAGATACAATAAGAGTGGGGTAATAATCCCACTGAGTGCCATCAATAAGGTGACAAATAATCGCTGAGGGTCTTCTTCAAAGACATCACGGAAGCCTCTTGGTTGAATTTCTAAGGTGACAATATTGGTGTGGGCATCACAATTGATGAATAACGTTTGTGAATCGGCATCATGGGTACAGACACCACCTGTGACATTAATATCAAAGCCATCAGGATACTGAAGTGTAGGTACGTAAATTTCTGTGGGTTGTTCGATATCGCCATTGGGAATGTATTCAAAGGTGAAAATACCTGTGAGGAGATCAAATTCCATTACCTGTGGAATACCTGCAATTGCCTTAGCGTAAGGACGGATGAGCGCCATCAAACCACGTCCACCACTGTTTATATCGGATGGATCGTCTTGCTGATCGTAGCTAAAGATAGATAAATCTTCTTTATTCCACAGATCACCATACTCATTGGTATTATTAGGTGAATAATTCCAGATCGTATAATTGAGCATGTTTTTTTCGAGCGCGTACATATTGTCATCAATCGCACGGATTGCATTATCCCAATTGCCTCTAAAACCCTCACCATCATTGAGATCATACGGAATCCCGATTTCGCCAATGACAGTTGGCACACCATGAAAGCTATTTTGTGCAATATTCATGTGATACTTGAGATTATTAGCGAATGTTTCGCGTTTTTCCTCACGCCCAAAAACAGGTTTAGAATTGACCGCATCTAAGCCAATCCATGAGGCATAATGACGGCTCATCAATAAAATGAACGGATACCAATGTGGGGCATAGACAATTTTCTGCTCTTCGGCAACCTCTTTTTCCCATACAGGGACATGCTGCCGCCCCACTGCATCAAATTGCACAAAACTCATGGTATCTGGTACAGTTTCATGTAATTTGCGCGATGCTTCTGTGATGAAGGGTTTCATGTAATCTTTTTCAAAGGTGACTTTTTTGCCGTTCACCTTCTGGAAATAATCAGGTTTTAGGAGTATAGGTTGTCCATTATCATCATAATCCCATACACCGTGCGCCTTCCAGAGCGGTTCAACGCCTGCTTTCCAGATGCTAACCCCTTTGGGATCAACCCATTCTTTGCCCAGTTTACGCATCCCAAAGAAACCTAATTTCCATTTTTCAATTTCTTGCGGAATCCCTGCACCGAGCAGCATCGCTTGGAATGGTGTCGGCATATAAGATGTTTTCAAATCCCATTCCAATGTCGCTAAATTTGTTAAGCCAATAAAGCCTTTAGAGGGTTCATTCATGAAATCATAGCCGATGACATTTGGCTTCCCTTTGAGGCGTTGGGCGACAAGGTGCATGGTGCTGAAATAATGTTTTTGTAGATAATCTTGCGCGGATTGCCCATCAATTTGTAAGTTGGGCGCAAAATCATTGCCTGCATAAAAGAGCGTGAACATAGTAGCAGCAGCTAATTTGCTGTAATTGCTTGCCCATGACATCGGCATATAATCATCGCCTTCAAATTGATGCAAGAGTGCCGCTTTGGTGACCTCAAAGTTCTGTATCTCCATGCCGACTTTTTCAAATGTCCATGCGGGTGCGCCATCGCCCCCCGAAAAGCGACTCCAAACATCTTGGTGGAAATCGACAAAGACGGTCATGCCATATTCAGCAGCTTTATCAATAATTGCCGATACATAATCCAAATAATCATGATCGTATACATCAGGTGCTTGATGTTCAATTGCCTCCCATGTGATGAGAAAGCGCAAAAATTCTAAGCCCCATGATTTTAATCGTCCGAAATGTTCATCAGCAGCGTCTAGGGGGAATGGGCGACCCACGAAGCTAATATCTTCTTGATTATAGAAACCTTCTTTGAGATGTGTTGCCCCATTGGGCGTTATTGGAAGTTTTGTTGTGCCACTGAGGTTGACACCGCGCAAAATACGAACACGTCCAAATTCATCTTTGAAGTAAATACCATCTCTTGTCATCACCATCCGTGTAATGTCCCTTATATTACAAACTTTAAAGCATCGATTAGTATCATCATTGAATTGACCACAGTCATTATACTGATGATTGATTATATCGGCGCATTAATGCTTACGAATGTCGTAAACAAAAACAGACCCATCAATATGATAGGTCTGCTTCGTTAATTCGTTATTAGATAGCGATTATTCGCCAGCTTCTTCAGTGGCTTCCATCTCGCCCATCGCATCTTCAGCAGCACCCATCATGCCTTCGAGCCATGCTGCTGCTTCGTCGGTTGCATCAACCGCATCAGCAGGTGCTTCCGTTGCTGTCACCGCATCAATATTGCTGAATGCAAATGATGTTGCAAGGTTAACGGTAGTCAAGTTTGGATTGCCTTCAAGGATACCCAATGCCAATACAAGATCGGTACCAAAATCAAGACCTGTGACGGTATTGGTTTCGCTATCAACGGTTTGTGTCACACTAATCACACCATCATTGATGAGCGTTGGGAGCAATGGAATGAAGAATGCAAAACTAGGATCAATTTCTGAGGCTGTGATAACCAATTCATTGAGTAAGTCTTCGTTTTCTTCTTCAAGCAATTGTTGTAAGACAGCGAAATCAATATTGAAAACGAAGTCGTCGCCCAAGCGTTCATAGTTTATGAAACCGGGGAGATCAAGAATACCAAAGATACCGACTAAGCCACCGAGCAGATCATCGGTTGCTTCCATGTCTTCATCATCCATCTCTTCATCGTCCATGTCATCTTGCATGTCGTCATCTGAACCCATGCCGAGCATATCCATACCACCACTGAGTGCTTCATTTTCGCTCAAGCGCTCAAGGTCAATACTTTGCCAACCGCTACCATCATTGAGGTAAACTAAGCCATCGGTAACGATAATATCAAATGCAAGTTCAGTAACATCTTCGTCATTACGTGAGAAGGATGTTGTGAATGAACCAGCGACATTTTCATCGCCTTCTTCTTCACCCATGACGACATCAAATGTACCGTCAAATGTGAAGGTTGCAGCATTGAGTTCTGCAATTTCACCGAGATCGAGATCAGGAGCAAAGCCACCAACAAGCCCGAAAAGGGATGAGAGTTCTGCGCCAGAAAAATCAATTGATACATCGAATGTGAAGGATTCAGCATCGCCAAGTCCGTTGGCACTTGCTTCATTGATAACGGTGCAATCGGCTTCATCTAAGCCAAAGCAAAGATCAATATCCATAGCCATATCATCTTGTGCTTGGACTGTGCCGCCGATGATAAGCGCGAGAAATGCTAAAATAGTTAGAAATGTACTACGTAATTTCATTGAGGTAACTCCATATATAATCAGAATATGCTTACTACCATCATTATAAGGGTGAACAATCACCCACTACAAGATAGCCTGTAGGAGTTTACGCTTTTTTTACAATATGGTTGCATTATTTGCCTTCAAATTTTGCTTCACGGCGCTCCACAAAAGAATTAACCCCTTCGGCAGCATCATCACTTTGCATAATATCAACGAGTGTTGGCATTAAATCAGCAATCGCTTCTGCTTCTGCTAAACGACGGGTTAACCGAGCCGATTTGAGGGTCGCATAAACACCCAATGGGGCTTGCTTGGCAACTGTTTCTGCAATTTCAACAGCTTTATCTACATGCTGCCCAACAGGGGTAATTTCTTGTACTAAACCCATTGATTGGGCAGCTTGTGCGCCAAATTCATCGCCTGTTAGCAAATAGCGCATGGCATTACCCCAACCACTTTCCATTGCCCAACGAATGGTTGCACCGCCGACAGGGTAAATGCCCCGTTTAATCTCAATTTGCCCAAACCGCACATTATCGGCAGCAATGCGAATATCAGTAGATAGCAGCAATTCAATACCAATGGTGTAGCATATCCCATGCACAGCAATGATAATTGGTTTACTGACAGGATCAGTTGTTAACGCAAGTGGATCAATACCATTATTTTCGGGGGCGCTGAATGTTCCTGCTGCAAATTTTTGTGACCATTGGGCAAGGTCTAAGCCTGCAGTGAAGTGCTTACCTTCACCATAGATCACACCGCAGCGCAGATCATGGTCATCTTCTAGTTGACGATACGCCGCACTGAGGTGATCCCACATGGATAAGCTAAATGCGTTGTATTTATCAGGGCGATTAAGCCCCATCATCAAAATATGCCCATTTTTTTGTACTGAAATTGTGCCGTCACTCATCGTAATATCCTTAATAAGTAACCTTCG
This sequence comes from Phototrophicaceae bacterium, assembly GCA_049680565.1. GTDB lineage: Bacteria > Chloroflexota > Anaerolineae > Aggregatilineales > Phototrophicaceae > JAUZRW01. The sequence goes on along the minus strand of JBAUIA010000120.1, from coordinate 3,805 downwards.
ATAAGTTTTTAAAATTATATTCATACATACTTTCGCGGACGCGCCATTGCGCGTCCCTACAAATTCAGGGTGTTGTAGAGACATCCAACGGGATGTCCGCCGAAAATTGTACGATCTATTTCCAATTATTTATCGAAACTTACTATTGTATTGGTTTTTATTGCGCTTATCATACACGATTTTGCATAATATAACTGTTTCTTAGCATGATAGGAAAATAACACTAGCGACGACTTGCTGATATGAGAATCTAATTAAAGTTGCACATTATGATGGATATTAAGTTGGGATTTTTAATCTAATCAGCTACTTTTAAACGTATTAACTGATGTTACGCACTTAGTTTTAAATCAGAGTAATCAAGATACAGGAAACCTTAATCAGAATTTTTTGTACTGAGTGCTGGGTGCTGAGTAATTACCAAAGATCAGGTATTAAGTAGCACTTTGATTACAATAACCTATACAAATTAGGTTGCTTGCATCTTTTTGCATTTTTAGAACAATGGTATTATGATTGTGTAATAAATGTATTGTGATGCTTGAATGTCTCAAACTAAGTTCACAGGATAGGTGTATGGTAATGCCAACAGTATTAGTCATTGACGACGATGTATCATTATACGACCTCATAGAAAACACATTATCCATGATACAGGTTCGGTGTGAATTTTTTAATCATGCTGAAGCAGGTATCGCCTTTGCAAAACAACATCAACCGCATCTCATTTTGATGGATTTATTATTACCGAAAGGCATCAAAGGCTGGGAAGCGATTGGCTTGCTGAAAGCTGACGCGCAAACCAAACATATCCCTGTGATTGCTTTCACCGCAGGTACGGGGCATTATATCAAGCAAGCGATGGAAGCTGGCGCATCCGAATTTATTGTTAAACCTTTTTCAATCAATCAATTTCAAAAGACGGTCATGCAATATATTGGTGCTACCCAACAGTAAAACCTCAGTAGTCATAGTTGTAGACAGTATTGCTACTACCACCATCTGCATTGATTAAGCTATTCTCCACCATTACGGCATACATCAGCGACTTCTAAATCGACAATCCATAAGCCACCATGATCGCCATTTGCAGCAATCGCTAATTTTGTGTTATCTGGCGATAAGTACGACCATGCGCGTTCATCGGTGTCGAGTTGTAAAGGAAGTTCACTGAGTGTCGATAATGAATTTTCTTCACGGTAGAAACATTCTAAGGTTGGCACACCATCAATTGGGCGAATAACATAGATAAAGCGCGTGGATGGGTCTTGGCGATAATAAGCGGGTGCAGGGTAATTATTACCGGGTAGTTCATCGACTTCATATAGAAATTCACGTTGTTGGCTGATAACCGACGACAACCAATACCCCGTTACATCGTCTGTGCCATTATTGAATGTGCCACCAATAATGACCCGTTGCCCATCATCTGTGAGACCGGGAATCGTGACTGAGGGTGTGTTATTGGGCAACAAAGCACTGATGAGACTTTGGGATGCGGATGCTGTAAAGTATTGAACGGGTTCACCGTATGCGCCAAAATAAGTCGCAACGAAATTTCCTTGTGGCGACCATACAAAGCCTTGCAAGCTGAATTGACTCAATCTCCCGTGAACCAAACGTTTGAATGACCCATCACTTTCTGCGGTGATGATGGTATTAATATCATTCTGGAATACGAGACGGGTCGATTGTGTGGGAAATGTTAAATAAGAACGGCTGAGTAGGCTGGTATCCACATCGCCACTTTGCGTCAGATTGTTAACACCTGTTTGTAGCAAAAACGCATCGGTGATGTATTGTTCATTAGGGCTTTCATCGAGTGGTGTTGTGATGCTGTTATTGAGACGATGACGATACCAATCATAGGTCGAAAAAATAGCATCTTCACAACCGATGCCATAACGTAAGGTGTTATCATCTTCCCATTCAACACTGACCACTTCACCCATTGCGATTTGTGTCACACCATCAGCAATATCGCGTTCAGGCAATGTTTCGGGTGCAACATCTGTCCCCGAAATAGCGAGATCAAATTCTGTTGGCTCACCTGCTTCAAAGAGATCAACCGTTGCTAGAAAACGGCGTGATTGACCGGGTTGTAAGGCGGTTTCAATGATAGCTTCTCCGCATTGATCGGCTAAGAAACCGAATCCCTCGCCGATAATGTTGCCATCCTCATCTAAAATATCTGCAAGGACTTGTACATTTTCATAGGCACGATTGCCTTGGTTGACAATGTTACCGACTAAGATTTGTTCTTCAACACCAAAAGCATTAATTTGCGATTGAAGTTCAACGCGGTTACTCTGTAAATCATCTTCTTGTGCAAAGACACACCCAATAGCAACAAAACATACAACAATAACTGATAATATCCGCATAAGTCACCTAATAAACCAAATGATTAAATCGAGAGCGATTGTATCATTTTCGATGCTATTCGGGTAGCGATGTAAGATGATGGTTCGGTTAATAGGGTAATCAGTCATCGTATTGTAAATAGCGATGAATTTGCCGTCCGATACGAATGGCTTCGGCAACATCGCGCAGATTATTGACAAATGATTTCTCAACCAATTTTTCGAGCCAAAAATCATCTTTTGTAACAGGGTCTAGCAAGCTATCCCACTGGATTTGATACGGCGCTGTTAAACATTCCACCCCAAACGGTGTGACTGCCCAATCACCAAATTGGGCGATGATCGTTGGCATTGGGGGTTCATTGGGTGCAGGGTTATCGCCACCGTGCATATCATATGATTTGGCACGCGCTTGTGCTTCACGCTCATTTTCGGATTGTAAACGTGCTAATTCCGCTTGCAAATCGTCACTTGTTGGCATGTTGTATCCTTTGCAGATGATGATATAGTCGCTCAAGAATAACATGAAAACGGATTTTGATTCGATAAGACTCATACATCACTATTGACGGGCTATCACTTTTTGACAATGATGCTACCATTAATCGTGTACCTGTTGCTTAACGATCAAGGAAACTGATACGATGCGTTCCATACTGACTCTGTTTGTAATCTTGTTGACCTTGAGTGCCTGTGCGCCTTTAGCCCAGCCTGTTATCCCAACTGATCCTCCGACACCGACAGCTACATCAACGGCTCAAGCTATTGGTTCTGCGGATAGTAGCCCCATCCCAACACTAACACCTTTTACAGTGGTACAAGACCCCAACGCACCCACGCCAACATCTTTATTTGGGTCAACGCGTACCCCTGTTCCTGATAATTTCCCGACAGCAACCCGCCCGTTTAGTGCGAACGCGCCACGCATTGACTTTTTCACCAGCGACCCTTTAACGATTGCACCGGGTGGTGAATTAACTTTATTTTGGTCAACGCGTAATGTAGATGCTGCTATTATTTATCGTGTTGATCGCAATGGGGTGCGCTCACAAGTTTATAATGTTGTTCCTGATGGCAACTTGACCATTAATACAAATCGTAACGAACGCGGAACACTACGTTATTTACTAACAATTGGCGATGGTGTTGATACGGTGGAAGAAGTCTTAGTGATTCCATTGGAATGCCCTGATCCTTGGTTTTTTGTACCTGCCCCAGTTGATTGCGCTGCAAATGCTGCGACTTCAACACGCATTGTCGATATGCAAATGGAGCGTGGACGGATGCTCTACGTTGAAGCAACGGATACCATTTATGCCCTATTCAATGATGGACGCGCAGGTGCACCGGGTTGGTTAAGTTATGACAATCGCTTTGATCCTGAAATCCATCCTGCGCGTGATGAAAATGCGCCCCCTGAATGGATTCAACCACTTAATGAA